>VBLA01000288.1 GCA_005879245.1 Deltaproteobacteria bacterium | reverse complement strand
CTGGCCAGCCGCGTCGTCCACGTCATCCGCACGGACGAGGCCATGGAGGAGGCGGCCCTCAACGTGTACGAGCGCCTGGATGACGCCCGCCTGAGCTTCACGGACTGCGTCAGCTTCGCCGTCATGCGGGCTCTCGAAATTCCTGTCGCGTTTGCCTTCGACCGTGACTTCGAGCGCGCCGGGTTCCGCCTCGTGCGAGGGATGGCGCTTTGACGTCCAGCCGACGTGAGCGCCGGGCTGGAGACGGCGGCGCCTGAGATTGCGGCCGCCTTCGACGGCGTGGCTCGGCCGTACGCGACGCAGGCTGGCCAAGCTGAGTCCGGATGAAGCCAGAGCGGCGACACCCGATGCAGGCCGAAATGGGGGCAAGAGCGATGCGTCAGCGCATAACACTGGCTGCTCCAGAATGCTTTCCTATGAGTCAGAGGATGCCCGACATGATCGTGACGGTCTCACAACTTAAGGTCGTCGGTTGACCCGCCCACAAATTGGCTGACTGGCCCTTCTGCGGCGCGGCGGATCGCGGCCGCCGAGCGCACGAACCGAGCTATCGTGATCGCACGCGATGTGATGACGGGGGAGATCAAGAAATGAGGGACAATTCCGCGTCTCGAGTGGCACCGGGCCGTGGCACCCGGCGTGGAAGTTGGCGAAATCACTGCCCATGGGCTCGCCCTCTCAAGGCTGAAACACGGGTTTGAGTCGCGTCGCGAGGGGCCAAAGGAAGTTCGTTCGTCTCTACGCCGCCAGAGCTTCTCCAGCGATTCGAAACGCGAGGTGATTGCTCCAGCCCTCGGTAGAACCCGCCGTGGTTTCGCACCCGCGACGAGGCAACTTCGGGAAGCGGAGAGGCGCATGCGGGGAGCCGGAGAAGGCGAGGGGATTGCTCACCGGCTGGTCAAGGACCGCCGGCCTTTCTTCGGGTAGGTGGCGCCCATCACCGACCACCCTTTCCCAACCAGGAAGGCGTGGAGGGTCGGCTACCACGTCATGGAGATCGGCGTCTCGGTCCACACAGTAGTGCTTCGCCTGCCGGACAACGGCAGAAACCTGGTTGCGCCTGGTTGCGTGGAGTGCCGTGCTCTGCCGCATTTTGCACTCTGGTGTGCTGCAAAAGTGCGCGATTATTGGAGCCGCGGCCTACGAATCCCTTACCCTACACCAATAAATCTCTTTTCCTAATTTAATAAGAATTATAGGTTCTAGTCGACTACAGCGCTCTCTCGTCTTCCTCTTCCTGACCTGGCACATCTCATCGGTCGCGGCCGCGATGATAGTCGGCGCGGTCCATCTCTCGCTCGCCGACGTGTACTACCCGGCTATGCTGGGGGCGGTCGGGCTCGCCGCGGCTGGGGCGCTATTCACCCTCGGCCGGTGGAGCCACGGCAAGTTACGGGAATGGGCCGCCCTTCACACCGGTGGCGGCGGCGGCGATGGCACCCTGGACGCGCGGTGGCGCCTTGTCGGTAAGGACGGCAACGAGCTCGCCCTGAAGCGCTCCACTATCAACGAGCCTGTTGCCGGGCAGGGCTACCAAGCGCTCGTCCAAGGGATGAACCGGTTGCTCTCTTCTCTGGCGCGGGAGATCGCGTCGGAGATCCGGTCACGTGCCGATACGTCTGCGCGGTCGCAGTCTTGAGTGATAGGAAGATGTAGCGAACACGTCCTCAACGAGGCGCGTGCGGGAGCAGATCGATCGTGTCGGCCGTGCCGGTATCGTGCCGGGCAGGCCGCTCCGGAATCTGCCCGGCCGACAGCGAAACCTCCTGATCTGGCTCGGCATCGTAAAGAGGGGAGGTGCAGTGACATGAGTAGCGCAGCGTTGACGGATTTCCTGATGGACTTCTCGCCGCGGTCGACTTTGCCGGCGAACTTACCCGTGAGGCCGGCCCTGACGCCGAGACCCTAGGCGTCTGACCATTATCGCTTTGCGTAGGATCACACGATCGCAATGCTCAGCGGACAAGGTAGAGCGAAGGCAATCGCACCACATGCGATTCACGTATCCTGGGACCTTTGTACGTCATCCAAGACGACGTGCGTTTCATTCCACTGAGGAGGACCTCCATGACAAAGTTGCGCCGTGCCATGACGATCCGTTGCCTATTTTTGGGGGTGCTGCTCCTTGCGGGCTGTTCCCGGGCACCGACGCGCTCACCCATTGCCGAACAGCTTGCCAAGACCTATGGCCTTGATTCGTTTGGGCAGATTGAAGCGATCCGCTATACCTTCAACGTACAGTTCCCCGGAGTGAATGTCGCCCGTTCGTGGGTCTGGCAGCCCAAGACCGGGCAAGTCTCCTATGAAGGAAAAGATAAGGACGGCAAGCTCGTAAAGGCTACATACGTTCGCTCTCAACTGAAGCGCCAACCTGCCAACGTGAAAGACGAAATTGAGCCGGCTTTCGTCAACGATCAATATTGGCTGGTCTTCCCTTTCCATGCTTACTGGGACTCCAGCGCCGATGTGCAAGACCTGGGTGTGCAAAAATTGCCGCTGGGGAAGGGTTCGGCGAGGCGAGTGGCGGTGAAATATCCTCCGGAGGCTGGCGGCTATGCGCCGGGAGATACTTGGGAGCTTTTCGTCGGGTCTGACGGTCGAGTCGAGGAATTCATCTATCATCGGGGTGGACCCGTGAAGCCGAGTGTCGTCATAGCAACTTGGGCGGGCTACAAGAAAGCTGGCCCTCTCCTTATCTCAACCGACCATAGCGGGACGGCGGACGGCAAGCCGATGCGACTCTTCTTTTCGAATGTGTCCGTCAAGCTAGTGGGGTCGGACACTTGGGTGGACGCGCAATAGGTTCAGAAGAAGCTTGAGGCTGCGGGCTTGGAGCGCCGCGGGATCGGCCCACGGCGTTTTCATTTTCTCGTCACGTCAGCCTTCGAAACGTTGCGGGTTTCCGATTTGAGCCAGCGAATTTGAGCTTTGCGCCCGTTTTTGAGCGAAACGACACGGCGTCGATGACGTTGGCGTCGGCGGGCTCTCCGGGCCCGAACGAAAACAGGACGGCAACGGCGATGCCCAGTATCGTTGCGCTTACGAGCATGGCTAGATGGGAGGGCGACGAGTCTTGGCACGGCGCTCGCTCGATCCGCGGCCGTATCGCCTGTCCATCGAGCTGCACCGTGCACGCGCCGCAGAGCGCCATTCCGCAGCCAAACTTCGTCCCTGTCATGCCGAGCACATCCCGCAGCACCCAGAGCACCGGCATGTCTGACGGCACGTCGATCTGATGCGACTTGCCATTGATCCTTAAGGTGGCCATCGGCACAACCTCGCTTTCACCGCGTCTACCGGCTTAGAGCCCGATATTGAAGCCACGAGAACTTCCCGTTCACCGCTTCCCGTAGTCCGTGAAAACGTAATCTCTTGTCTTCACGATCGTGTGGCACGCGAGCCCGCACTTGGCGTCGTTCCCCTGCGGCGGCTCGTCAGCCAGGGTGCCGGGCGTGAACGTAGCGGACGCGGCGTCATACTTGAACGCGGCCCATCCCCATCCGGCGCTGTCCGCGAACCTCTTGCTATCCTTCACCATGAAGTCGACGTCATGCAGGCTTGCCGGCACCGTCGCAGTGGGGAACGTCTCGAGCATTTTCGGGTTCCAATGGATCTTCGCCATCTTGGAGCCGTCGGGGAAAGGCTTGCCGTTGCCGGGAATGCCGGCCTGGTAGGCGTTGATCATCACGGGATTGCCGAGGATCACAGCCATCAGCTTTTCGTTCTGACTGATGGAAACAGTCTGCCAGCCTTCGTATCCTCTGAACTCAGAGAACGCGAGCCCATTCGGCACTCGCACGGCGTACTTCGCCTGGGCAGTGTCCTGCGCGGAAATGGCCCTGCCCCCCAAGACGGCGAGCACTGAGACAGCGAGCGAGACCACAACGATCACAACCGCCGGGATCCTTTTGCTCTTCATCGCCACTCTCCTTGTTTTTTGCTGTTGGCCTGTGAGCTGGGCTTTCTGCTTGAAAATGGTGGGGCTTAAGACCGACGGCCGCCGAACTCATCCGCGTGAAGCGACACAAATTCGCGGACGCTGATCGCCGGCCGGCCGGTCACCCGCTCCACGCCGTCCGCCAGCCGGTCATACCGACCCGCCCGGTGCAACTCGCCCATCGTCACGAGATGCCGGGTGAGGTGTTCCGGCAACCCCAGCTCCTTGAGCTCGCGTTCCCAATCCTCGGCGGGGATGTCGGAGTACGTGACCTCACGGTTGAGCGCGTCCGAGAACTCTCGGGCGACCCCGTGCATGTCTTGTGACCGCGGACCGGTGAGTTCGTATATCCCGCCCAGATGCGGCCCGGGGTCGGCGAGAACGGCAGCGACCACCCGGGCGACATCAGCCGCCGCAACCGGAGAGGTCTTGCCCCGTCCGAACGGCACCACGATGCGGTCTCGGTTGCGCACGGTCGGAGCGGCCAGAGCGAAAAAGCTTTCCAGGAACATCGTCGGTCGGATGGTGACGACCGGCAGGCCGGACCACGCGAGCGCCTGCTCACTGAGCCAGTGCTGCCGCTGCTGACCGCTCGAGGTGGTGTTCTGAATGCTCATCTGGGAGACGGTCATCTGCGACATGTTGACCACGGCGTCCACCCCGACTT
>VBLA01000287.1 GCA_005879245.1 Deltaproteobacteria bacterium | reverse complement strand
CCGAAAATCAAGTTCCTCTGGAACGTAGCGGTGGAAGAGATCCTGGGCGATCCGGCGAACGGCGGGGTGACCGGCGTCGCCGTCATCGACACCGCCACGGGCGCCCGCCGGAACGTGCCGCTCGAGGGTGTCTTCATCGCCATCGGCCACGAGCCGAACACCCGCCTCTTTGCTGGCCAGCTCGACATGGACGCGCGCGGCTACATCGTGACCCAATCCGGCACGACTCTGACAAGCGTCCCCGGCGTCTTCGCCTGCGGGGACGTCCAGGACCCGACCTACCGCCAGGCGGTGACCGCTGCAGGCACGGGGTGCATGGCTGCGATCGACGCCGAGCGCTTCCTCGAAGCCCAGCACGGCTGAGAGCGGGATGGCGGTGGGCGGCGGCGGGGCTGCCGTTGCCGCGACCTCCGCGGGCTGAACGCCCGCCCCGGGACGAAGACACCCAGGGAGCGGCCGCGGACCGGGAGCGGCAGGGGCAGCCCGCCCCCGCCCACCGCTACCCCGCCGCGCGCCGCCAGAACTCGCGGCTGCGACGGCTGGAGGAGGCGAGCTCCTGGAAGAGGAGCCCACGGACGATCGTCGCGAGCGCGAGTGCCAGCCCCACCGCGATCACGACGACGATCCCGTAGGGACCGGGAGGGAGCGTGAGGGTCGCGAGCACGGCGGCCGCGAGCAGCAGGTTGGCGGGAAACCACTCGATCCAGTTGGCCCCGATGAAGCGGTAGCTCTCGACCAGCAGTTCCGCCGCCGTGTGCTGGCCGAGGTAGAGGAGCTCAGGCACGGCGTTCAAGAAGACGACGACGGCGAGCCCGAAGACGATAGCCAGGAACGGAAACGGCGCCAGCACCAGCGTCCCGATCAGGCGAAGCCCCCAGAGGAGGAAGGCGACCGTCAGGAGGTCGCCAAGGTAAGCGACGAAGCTGCTGGGTAGGTCGCTCAGCCGCACGCGACCGAGGCGGATGACCTGCCCGACGAGCGCCAGCCACGAGCTCAAGCAGGCAACCGTCGCGAGGTAGAGGAGGAACCCGCCGGCGATCCCGAGCGGCGCCGCCACCAGGCCGACCATCCTGAGGAGCGTCCCGTAGAGGACGACCACGAGGCAGAGGGGCCAGTTGCGCAGCGCGAGCCGGGTGCCCCGGCTGAAGACACGACCATAGAGGGCGGCGGTGTCGCCCGCCCAGCCGCCGAGCATCAGGAGGCCCTCGGACCGGCCATGCCGGCGGTGGCGAGCGAGCCGGAGGCTGCGAGCATCGTCCGCGGCATGGTGCCTGGAGCGGGGCCTCAGAGCCGCACGGCGACGCCGCGCGCGCTCAGGTAGGCCTTCGCCTCGCGCACCGTGTGCTCGCCGTAGTGGAAGAGCGAGGCGACGAGCGCGGCACTCGCACCGCCCGCCGTCAGTCCCTCGTGGAGATGCTCGAGGCTGCCGGCGCCGCCCGAGGCGATCACCGGGATCTCCACGCGCTCCGCGACCGCGCGCGTCAGCGCCAGGTCGTAGCCGAGCCGCGTGCCGTCGCGATCCATGCTGGTGAGGAGGATCTCCCCCGCACCCGCAGCCGCCACGTCGGCGGCCCATGCGACGGCATCCCGTCCGCTCGGAGTTCGCCCGCCGTGCGTGTACACCTCCCATCCGCGGCCAGGGTCGTCGGGCACCCGCAACCGCGCATCGATCGCCACCACGACGCACTGGGTTCCGAAGCGCTCGGCGGCCTCGCGGACGAGCTCCGGACGCTCCACCGCTGCGGTGTTGATCGACACCTTGTCCGCCCCGGCGCGGAGCAGCGCCCGCACGTCGTCCACCGTGCGTACGCCCCCCCCGACCGTGAGCGGCATGAAGATCCGCTCGGCGGTTCGCGCCACCACGTCGAGGATGATCGGCCGGCGTTCGTGCGAGGCGGTGATGTCGAGGAAGGTGAGCTCGTCGGCGCCCTCGGCGTCGTAGCGGGAGGCGATCTCCACCGGGTCTCCCGCGTCTACCAGGTCGACGAAGCGCACCCCCTTCACCACGCGACCATCCTTCACGTCGAGGCACGGGATGAGGCGGCGGGCGAGCATCAGCGATCCCCGGCAGCTTCGAGGGCCTCGGCGAGCCGGATGGCACCCGTGTAGAGCGCGCGGCCGATGATCATGCCCGCCACTCCATCCGCGGCGCGGGCTGCCACCGCACGCACGTCGTCGAGCGAGCCGATGCCACCCGAAGCGATCACCGGGACGCCCGCCGCGCGTGCGATCGCGCTGGTCCACTCGAGGTCGGGTCCGCGCTCGGTGCCGTCGCGCGCGATGTCGGTGTAGACGATCGCTGCCGCGCCGAGCGTCGCGACTCGGCGGGCGAGGGCCAGCGGGTCGGGGGTCGCGGCCTCGGTCCACCCGGCGACGCGGACCTGGCCGGCGCGCACGTCGAGGCCGACGACGACCCGTCCCGGGTGCGCCGCGCACAGCTCCCCGCAGCGATCCGGATCGTGGGCCGCCGTCGTGCCGACGACGACTCGGCTTGCGCCGGTGGCGAAGGCCGCCTCGATCGCCGCCCGATCGCGCAGACCGCCCCCCAGCTGGACGGGGATGTGCACCGCGGCGCAGATGCGCGCCACCAGCTCGTGCTGGACGGGATGGCCCGCGCGCGCGCCATCCAGGTCGACGACGTGCAGCCAGCGCGCGCCGACCGCCTCGAAGCCACGGGCCACGGCGACCGGGTCGTCGCCGTACACCGTCTCGCGCTCGAAGGCGCCCTGCAGGAGGCGGACGCAGCGCCCCCCACGCAGGTCGATCGCGGGATAGACGGTCATCGCCGTCCTCGTCGACCCGTCAGCCGCCCCCGGCGATCTGCCGGACGAAGTTGTCGAGCAGCCGGAGCCCGACCTGCTGACTCTTCTCGGGGTGGAACTGACAGGCGAAGATGTTGCCGCACGCCACGCTGGAGGCGAACTCGACGCCGTACCGGGTGGTCGTGACGACGACCGCTGGGTCGCTCGGCACGGGATAGTAGGAGTGCACGAAGTACGTGTAGGCGCCCTCCGGCAGGTCGCCGAGCGGTGCGACCCGGCGCGCGACGTGGAGCCGGTTCCAGCCCATGTGCGGGATCTTGCGCCCGGGCTCGGCCGGAAAGCGCACGACCCGCCCGGGGAGAATGCCGAGACCCGCGACGGGTCCGAACTCCTCGCTCTCCTCGAAGAGGAGCTGCATGCCGAGGCAGATGCCGAGGAAGGGTCGCCCGCTTGCGATCGCGTACCGGACCGGCTCGACCAGTCCGAAGGCCGCGAGGTTCGCCATGCAGGCACCGAAGGCCCCAACCCCCGGCAGAACGACCCCCGGGGCGGCAGCGATGCGGTCGGGATCACGGGTCACCTCGGCGGCGTGACCCAGGCGTTCGAACGCCTTCTGCACGCTGCGGAGGTTGCCCATGTCGTAGTCGACGATCGCCAGCGACCGCATGGCGCTCCAGCTTGTCCTAGAGGCTGCCCTTCGTCGAGAGCACACCGGAGAGACGCGGGTCGCGCTGGGTCGCGAAATCGAGCGCGCGCGCCAGCGATTTGAAGACCGCCTCCACCACGTGATGCGGGTTCCGGCCCGACGCCATCCGCACGTGGAGATTCAACGCCGCCTGGTTGGTGAAGGCGAGGAGGAAGTCGTGAATCAGCTCGACGTCGAAGAGACCGATCTTCGCCTGCTCGATGCGAACGTCGTAGACGAAGAAGGGTCGGCCGGAGAGATCGACCACGGTCGTCACCAGCGCCTCGTCGAGCGGGACCGTCGCCTCGCCGAAGCGCCGGATGCCGGCCTTGTCGAGCATGTGGTTCAGGAACGGCACTCCGGTCTCGATCTCGTGGCGCCCTCGGCCGTCGAGATTGAGCGTGACGCGGATGTCCGTCTCCGCGGTTCCGCGGGTGACGGTCGCCGTGCGGCCTCCGTGGCGCGCGGGTGCGCGCCGGGCGCGAACTACCATCAGGCTACTCCTCTCACGCGCGCCCGTCCTCGCCCCGCCGGGCGACGCCTTCTCGCCGCCAGTCGCAGCTCGACGGCGCGCCCGTGCGCATCGAGCCCCTCGAGGCGCGCGAGCCGCACCACCGCGGGGCCGAGCTGGGCGAGCGTGCGCGGTCGGGCCTCGATCACGCTCGTGCGTTTGACGAAGTCATAGACTCCGAGGGGCGAGCCGAAGCGCGCCGTCCCGCCCGTCGGGAGCACGTGGTTGGGGCCCGCCAGGTAATCCCCGAAGGCCTCGGGCGCATCCTGGCCGAGGAAGACGGCGCCCGCGTGATGAACGTGGTTCATCCAGTGCGCGGGTTTGCGCACCGCCAGCTCCAGGTGCTCGGGGGCGAGCCGGTTGGCGATCGCTATCGCCTCGTCGAGCGAGCGCACGATCAGGATCGCCCCGAAGGCGGCGAGCGCGCGGATGGCGATCGCGCGCCGGGGGAGCACCGCGAGCTGTCGATCGAGGGCAGCGGCCACCCGGCGGGCGAGCCCGGCATCCGGGGTGACACAGACGGCGGCCGCGAGCGGATCGTGCTCCGCCTGCGCGAGCATGTCCGCCGCCGCGAACTCCGGGTCGGCCGTCCGGTCGGCGACGATCAGCACCTCGCTCGGCCCGGCGATCTGATCGATGTCGGCCTGGCCGTAGCAGAGCCGCTTGGCGGTCGCGACGTAGACGTTCCCCGGCCCGACGATCTTGTCGACGCGCGGCACCGTCTCGGTGCCGTAGGCCAGGGCGGCAATCGCCTGCGCGCCGCCGACGCGGTAGATGGCGTCCACGCCCGCGAGATGGCAGGCGGCGAGGATGACGGGCGCGGGGCCGGGCGACACCACGATCACCTCATTCACCCCCGCGACCCGCGCCGGAATGACCGTCATCAGGACGGTGGACGGATAGAGCGCGCGCCCACCTGGCACGTACACGCCGACGCGCTCCAGGGGTGCAACGCGCAGGCCCAGGCGCGCGCCGCTCCGATCGCGGAACCACCACGAGCGTTCGCGCTGCCGGCGGTGAAAGGCGCGGATGCGCCGGGCGGCGAGCGCCAGATCGCGCCGCACCTGGGCGGGGAGCGCACGGTACGCCGCCGCCATCGCCGGGGGCGCGACGCGGAGCTGGCGCGGCGCGAGCCGCACTCCGTCGAGCTGCCGCGTGAGGGCGAGGAGCGCGCGATCGCCCCGTCGGCGAACGGCCGCCACGATGCGGCGGACCCGTGCCTCGACGGGTGCCCCCGCCGTGCCGCCGCGCGCCTCCAGACGGGCCAGGTACCGGCGCGCCCTGCGGCTCCCGGCCGGACAGATCAGCTCCGCGGCGGTCCTCACGCCCGGCCCGTCTCCCGCGCGATGTCGGCCCCGAGCGACGAGAGCTTCGCCTCGACCCGCTCGTAGCCGCGGTCGAGGTGGTAGACGCGGGAGACCCGGGTCGTGCCCCGCGCCGCCAGGCCGGCCAGGACGAGGCAGACGCTGGCGCGGAGATCGGTCGCCATGACGGGAGCCCCCGAGAGCGGCTGCGGACCGCGCACGACGGCGCGGTTTCCGTCGACCCGGACGTCGGCCCCCATGCGGACGAGCTCCTGCGCGTGCAGGAAGCGATTCTCGAAGATCGTCTCGGTGATGGCGCTCGTCCCGCTGGCCCGGGTCATCAGGCTCATGAACTGCGCCTGGAGATCCGTCGGGAAGCCGGGATAGGGCATCGTCCTCACGTCGACCGCGGTGAGCGGGCCATCCGGCTCGACGCGTACACCGCTCTCGCTCTCGGCGACGATCACCCCCGCCTCGCGGAGCTTGCCGCTGAACGCCTCGAGGTGATCGGCGCGCGCGCCGGCGACCCGCACCGCCCCGCCCGTGATCGCGCCGGCGACCAGATACGTACCCGTCTCGATCCGGTCGGGGATGACCGTGTGGACCGCACCCCCCAGCTCCGGCCGGCCCTCGATGGTGATCTCGGACGTGCCGGCCCCCCGGATGGCGGCACCCATGCGCGCGAGCGCGAGCGCGAGGCAGACGGTCTCGGGCTCGCGAGCGGCGTTCTCGATCACCGTGGTGCCCTCGGCGAGCGCGGCCGCCATCAGGAGCTGTTGGGTCGCCCCGACCGAGGGGAAGTCGAGGACGACCTTCGCCCCCCGCAGTCCTCCGGCCTCCGCCTCGACGTAGCCCTCGTGGATCCTGAGGTTGGCGCCGAGGCGCTGGAGCCCGCTCAGATGAAAGTCGACGGGACGTGCACCGATGGCGCAGCCGCCGGGCGTGGAGACGCGCGCCCGCCCGAAACGTGCGAGGAGCGGACCCAGGACCAGGAACGACGCTCGCATCGTCTTCACGAGATCGTACGGCGCCTCGCTGTGGGCAATGTCCCGGGCCTCGATGATGACCTCCCGCCCGTCAGGGCTCCGCTGGGCGCGAGCACCCAGGTGCCGGAGGACCTGGAGCGCGGTCGCCACGTCGGCGAGCATCGGCACGTTCTTGATCACGCAGCGCTCGCGCGTGAGCAACGCCGAGAAGAGAAGCGGCAGAGCGGCGTTC
>VBLA01000268.1 GCA_005879245.1 Deltaproteobacteria bacterium | reverse complement strand
GACAGCTCCTCTGGGACGCGCGCGACGGCCTCGGCGCGGGCGATCATGTACTCGGCGTAGCCGCCGTCGGCGGTGATGCCCGTGATCCGCGTGGCCGTCTCGCACGCGAAGAAGTCGCCGCGACGGCACGAGCTGCAGTACCCGCACTGTCCGCCGTGCCATCCCACCCCGACGCGCTGCCCCGGTGCCCACGCGGCGACGTTGGCGCCGACGGCGTCGATCATCCCGACCACCTCGTGGCCGGGCACCCGGGGATACTGGATGCCGGGGAAGGTCCCGTCCTTGGTGAGAGTGTCGCTGTGGCAGATCCCGCACGCTTGGACCGTGATGCGGACGTGCCCGGCGGGCGGCTCGGGGATATCTCGCTCGACGATCTCGAAAGGGGCCTTCGGCCGGGCGACGTGGACGGCGCGCATCTTCCTCATGGGATACCTCCGGTGCCGCGAGTTAGCACGATCCGGAGGTTCATGCCGCCCCCCGCACAGTCACGGGAACTGACGTGCCGATACCCGCGGAGGCGCTATTTCCGTGCGACGGCCTCGATCCGAGATCATTCCGGTGCGTCGGCCCAGGTCAGACCGGACCAGAACGACCAGGCACTTCAATACGCCTTACTCCTTTGGGCTGCAGGACGATCCTCAGCTGAGAGCTCCGCCGCATGCGGCATCGGACCGCGCTCACACATCATCGTCTTGCGGCGAGCAGGCGATCGAATGCACGCGAGCGCCGCCAACGGTAGATCACGAAGTCGTGGTCGAGCGTCAGGATGCGCCCTGTGTCGAGCTCGTCGGCCATTTGCACCAGGCACGCGTCGGCGAAGTCCATCGGGACGCTCGCATACCGACGCAGGAGCGCTCGAATGGCCTTGCTGGCCCGGTCGAGCCGAAACGGGATCTCGAAAGTGCCGCGTTCGACGTTCTCGAGGACCGCATCTGCGGCGCCGGGAAGCTCACGCAGCAGGTAGCACGCTTCTGCGATGACAGCCTCACAGGTCACCAGTGGTGCGTCGATTTCGATGACGGTCTCGGCGCAGAGACGATGGTTTCGCTCGGCACGGTCGAGGAGCGCCACGATGCAGCCCGTGTCCAGCAGGACCGGCTTCACGACCGCCCGAATCCCCGCAGGTGCCTCTTGTTCGATCCGAGGTCCGTCACCTTCGACGCGAACTTCCCCACCCCGACGATACGGTGACGCCGGGCTCGCGGTCTGTCCTCCGCAAGTCGGTGCAACCCGCGGCGAAGTAGCTCCGAGTCGCTCAAGCCGGTGCGACGGCGGAGCCTGGTCAGCAAGTCCAGGGTCTCCGGGTCGAGTCGGGATTGGACGATGCGCCCCATCTGGGATGTCATACGTCATGTCCCCATGTATGACAACCCACCGAAGTCCGAACGGCCGGATGCCGGCTGAGTCTCGTGGAACGCCATCGTGCCCTGTCGTGCCCCGGACGTAGCCGTTTCACCCCAAGGGAGCCGTTTCCCCACCTCCGGACCCGACGGCAGGACGCGGGGTTGCGGCTGTCTCACGGAAGCTCAGCGTGGATATGCCGACCACTGAGGGAGTCTTCCAGGTGCCGCATCCCAGGCGGTCGCTGATGGACGCTGCGCACTCCTCAGATACGTGAGTTGCAGTATGAGTTGTACGGGATTCGGTGTCGCGTGAAATGGGGTCTTGTCGAGCGTCTTGGACCGGTGTAGCCGCCGCTGATGCGCGATCTGGCCGAGCTTCGGAGCGTACCCGCCGCCCGGGGCCGCCCGGTCGAGGCATTTGAGAAACATCGCTGGCAAACAGCTCGGTCAGCGAGTCGGTTCGTTGCCAGGTTCGTCCGTCTCGCAGTGGCCGCCGCGTTGGCGGCCGGTCCGCTCTTCCCTCCCGTCGCCCTCGGGGCCTGGCCTTCCAACGCACGGGTCCTCGTCCTTTCCGCCTACCCGACGGAGGGCGCGAAGCTGGTCGCCGCCGCAGCGCCCGTGACGGAAGTCGGGGTCTTCAACGGCCGGACGTTCTTCGCCGGGAACATCGCGGGGAAGAACGTCGTCATGGGCTTGACCGGGATCGGTCTCGTGAATGCCGACGCGACGACGCGAGCGGTGCTCGCGTATCTCGAAGAGAGCAACCTCCGAGTGAAGGCCATCGTCTTCTCGGGCGTCGCCGGCAGCAGCTACAACATCGGAGACGTCGTCGTCCCCGATCACTGGACGGACGACCTCGAGCATTCCGCGCCGCCGTATCCGCCGTACCGCGTCGACAGTTTCCTTTATTCGATTGCCCGGCGCCTCACCGGAAACGTGGCCCTCGACCCCAATCTCCACGCGGAGGACTATGCGTGCACGGGGCTGCGTTCGGACCTCAGTACGCCAATACGCGTCGAAGATCCCGAGCTCCGGATAAACCGCGGCGACGAGGGGCACAGCTCCGATCCCTACGGGGGTCGAGCGGTTCCTTGCGTTACCCCGGGCGGCGATCTTCTCGGGTGCGAGGCCTGTGGTGCGCCGCTGGCGCCGAGCGTCGGTGGAGATCCTAGCGCCTTCGCGGACCCAAACTTCTTCCTCGAGCTCTTCCAGTCGTTCGCCCCGGGTGCGGGCGGCAGCGCCGCCGTCCAGGACATGGAGACGGCAGCCGTGGCGCGCGTCGCGACCGAGAAGAGAATCCCGTTCATCGTCTTCCGCGGCGTGTCGGACGGGAGAGGGGATCCGCTCATGCTGCCACCGATTCCCTATCTCCAGTTCGTCGTCTACCAGCAGGTGGCGGCCGACAATGCGGCTGCCGCCACGCTGGCCTTTCTCGCGGCCTGGTGAGTCAGACGCGCATCCCGGTCGCGGCCGCCTGCTCGTGCAGGCTCCCCGCCGCGCTCGGTCGAGCGGCGACGCGCGCCATCCGCGCGCCGACGCGGCCGAGCGCGGGATCGAGGGCCTGACCGACGCTCGCGCCGAAGTCGAGCGCGACGTAGAGGATGATGTCGGCGACCGTGAAACGATCACCCGCGATGAACGATTTGCCGCCCATCAGCCCGTCGAGCCAGGCGAGGTTGTCGCGCACCATCGCCTTCAGTCCCGACGCCACAGATCGGCCGCGCTGCTCGCCAGACGCGGCCGTCGCGGCTCAACGTCGGCGCGCCATCCCGGCGCGATCGCGAACCGGATCGAGGAGTGTCCAGTCGCTCTCCTCCATCGCGTAGCCCTTGGGGTGCGGGGCCCGAACCTCGAGCCCCAGTGCCTCGATGACGCGGGGATGCCGGTAGTAGCTCGAGTACGCTAGAAACAGGAACGCTGGGAGGAAGAACTGATCCGTCGCCACGAATTCCTCCCACATATCCTTCACCTCCTGGGCCGACAGCGCGGCGAAGCCGGCCGGCCTTTTTTTCCTGGCGAGCTCGGCCAGCGCCGACAGCCCGTACTCGACGACAGGTCGGACCAGCGGCGTCTCCTGGACGGTGCGGGCGATGCCATCGATGAGCCCGAGCGCGCCGGCTCCCGGGAGCTGGCGATCGGTGCGCGGTGGAATGACCACGTCCAGGAGGTGGACCAGCAGGTGCTCCTGATCGGCGGTGAACGCGAAGGTGTCCATCAGTCGTCGAACAGGTTCGCGAGGTTCCGCTTCATCGAGGACGGGGAGGCATTACCGGCTGCGCGGGCGTCGCCGAGGACTGACAGCCCCTCCGAGTAGAAGCTCGCCCGCTCCCCCGCCCGCCACGCATGGCTGCGCCCGGAAGCCGGCCATCGGTCGGCTCTCCCGTTCTCCACCGCGTTCCGGACCACGCAGACTTCACGACGCGGCACGTCTGACCGGGTCGGCCTTGGCGTTATCCGCCCCGCGCGAGCCGGGGGCCTGGGGGCGAAC
>VBLA01000267.1 GCA_005879245.1 Deltaproteobacteria bacterium | reverse complement strand
CGACGGCGGTGGGTGCCGAGGCGGCGATGTGGATGCTCGGTCAGCCGGCGAGCTACACGGGATGCGTCGTCGGGATCACCGATCTGCGTCGGGAGCATCGGGTGGCGCAGAGTCGCGTGCGGGGCTAGGCGCAAGCGCGCGCATGTACTCGATCGCGACCCGCACGGCGGGCCTCCTCGTGCCGCTCTTTGCCCTCCGCAGCGAACGGGACTGGGGGATCGGCGAGATCGGGGATCTGGCGGCCTACTGCCAGTGGCTCGGCTCGGCCGGGCACCGCTTCCTGCAGCTCCTCCCGATCTTCGAGATGCCGGCAGGCGAGCGGAGCCCCTACGGGGCGCTCTCCACCTTCGCCGTCGATCCCATCTACCTCTCGCTCGGCGAGGTCGAGGACTTCCTCGAGGCGGGCGGAGAGGCCATGCTCCCGGGTCCGGAGCGCGCGGCGCTCGATGCGGCTCGCGTCGAGACGGGGATCGACTACGATCGCGTGCGCACCGTGAAGCGGCGCGCGCTGGAGATCGCGTTTGCCCGCTTCGACCTGCGCGAGTGGAGCACCGGGTCGTCGCGGGCCGCGCGCCTCAGGGACTTCGCTGCCGCCGAGGCGGACTGGCTCGCCGACTACGCGCTCTTCCGCGCGTGTCAGGAACGCCAGGCAGGTGCCTCCTGGACGGAGTGGGAGCCCGCGCTCCGCTCGCGGGCGCCGGAGGTGCTGGCGCATGCCCGCCAGACGTTCGACCGCGACCTCCGCTTCCATACGTACGTGCAGTGGCTCGCCAGCGAGCAGTGGACAGCGGCCCGGCGCGCCGCAAGCGCTGCTGGCGTGGCCCTCGCCGGTGATCTGCCGTTCATGGTTGGCCGCGAGAGCGCGGATGTGTGGTCCCGTCAGGAAGAGTTTCAGCTCGACACGGAGCTCGGCGCTCCGCCGGACGCGTTCAACGCCGAGGGACAGCGGTGGGGCCTGCCGGTGCCGCGCTGGGAGACGATGGCGCGCGGAGACTTCGGGTGGCTGCGGGCTCGGAGCCGGCGCGCCGCCGCGCTCTTCGACGCGGTTCGCATCGATCACGTGGTCGGCTTCTATCGCATCTACCGCTTCCCGACGACGGGTGCGCCGGAGTTCGTCCCGCCGGACGAGGGTGAGCAGCTCGCGCTCGGCGAACGGCTCCTCACGGTGGCGCTGGCTAGCGCCGCTGGAACCGCGCTGATGGGCGAGGATCTCGGCGTCGTTCCGGACTTCGTGCGCGCGTCGCTCGTGCGCCTCGCGATTCCAGGCTACCGGGTCCTCCGCTGGGAAGACGACGCCGGCGTCTTCCGGGATCCGTCCGCCTATCCGCCGCTCTCGGTCGCGACGAGTGGCACGCACGACACGTCCTCCCTGGCGACCTGGTGGAGCGAGGAGCTCGATCCGGCGGCTCGGCGGGCGCTGGCGGCCGTGCCGGCATTCGGGGGCCTGCGCGACGCGGACGCGATCTTCACGCCTGCGGTGCATGCGGCCCTCCTCGATGGCCTGTACGGAGCGGCATCATCCCTCGTCATGGTCCCGGTGCAGGATGCCTACGGCGGGCGCGAACGGATCAACGTCCCCGCCACGGTCGGGCGACGCAACTGGGACTTCCGCTTGCCCTGGACGGCGCGCGAGCTCGCCGGTCCCGCGACGGCCGACCTCCGTGAGCGGCTGCACGCGCTCGCGCGCCGGCACGGCCGCTCGCCGTCCGCGCTGGAGCGGGCCTAGTCCTGCGACGCCGTCCGGCGGGTCGCGTGGAGACGGCGCAGGCCGAGGAAGACGAGCCGCGCGGCGTCGCAGACGCCGGCACGGTCGCCATCGATCGCGTAGCGCCCATCGGGCAGCGCAAGGGTCGCGACGCCCACGCGTGCGAGGTAGAGGCGCGCCTGCTCGACCTCCGACGGGCTCACCCATACGTCGCGCTCGACCGACCAGCGATACATGATGGCGTCAGCAATCGCCTCGAACGCCACCGGTGCGATGGGTCGGACGCCGGGGTTGGCCCCCATGTTCCGCGCTATTAGCGTCGTGCGGGTGCACCCCGCAAGATAGTCACGGGGTGCCGGGCGATGACGCACCATGGCATGGCCCGCGGGGGAGGCGATGGCGCAGGTGCCATGGCCGAGCATATGGCAGCTGCGTCATGACGTGACGCATGTCATCCGTGCGCGCTCGCGGTATGCTCCCGCTGGTGACACACGATGAGCTCCGCCCCCTGCTGGGCGCGTACGCTGCGGGCGCTCTCGCCGAGAGCGCCGCGGAGGCGGTACGCGCGCATCTGGCGAGCGGGTGCACGGAGTGCCTGCACGACATCTTCAGCCGCCCCGTCGGACTGCCCCGCGGTGGCGGAGACGAATCGTCGCGGACGGCGACGGAGCCACCGCACGACGAGGCGGAGAGGCACGCCGTACACGCCCCGCCGCCCGCACCCGTCCGACGTGGGCGCCGCTGGGGCCTCGCCGTGACGATCGTGGTGCTCGCGCTCGCCCTCGCGACGTTCGCGAGCTGGACGATCTACGACCTCCGCGAGCGCGAGGCGGCCCGCCATGCAGAGGCGGTCCGTCTCGCTGCCCGCGTCTCCGAGCTCGAGGCGGCACGCGCGGAGCTCGCCACGCGGGTCGATGGGCTCGCACACGATCGCGAGGCGGCGCGCGACGAAGCCACGCGACAGGCTGAAGCGGTGCGGGCCACGGCGGAGGAGAATGCGAGCCTCACGGCGGAGCTCGAGGCGGCGCGGGGTCGGATCGCGACCCTCACGCGCGGCGTGCAGCGCCGGGACTCCGAGATCGCGCAGTTAGTGACGGGCGTCGACGAGCAGCGCGCCGTGCACGATCTCGCCGCGACGCCGGGCGTGGAGCTCGTGCGGCTGAAGCCCATCGCCCCCGTCGCGGACGCGGGCGGTCACGTACTCTGGCATCCAGCGCGGGACACGATCCTCCTCTACGCATTCGACTTGCCGCCGCTCCCGGAAGGCAATCACTATCGCGTCCGGCTACGTCTCGGCGACGGACGCGTGGAGGATGGTCCCGTCTTCCGGCCCGGGCCGCGAGGCGACGTGGCGCTTCCGATCCGCCTCACCGGTGGTGCGGCTCACCTGCGCGAAGTGCAGGTCGTCCGCGACTCAACGGCCGAACCGGTCCTGGCGGGCCAGACGCGGCCCCTACCGTCGAGCTGACGCGCGCGGCGCCCGCCGCTCAGGGGGCCTTCAGCGCACCGGTCGATCCGGTGCGGAACGACTCGACGGTCTGCGAGCATTGGTTCGGCGCATTGCCCGCCGTATTGCTGTGGAAGCTAACCGTCAATACCAGGCTGCCCTGCTTCACGTTCGAGAGCTGCACGTGCTTCCCGTGGGTGCGGAACTTGACGCTCCCGTTGCGGCTGACCTT
>VBLA01000266.1 GCA_005879245.1 Deltaproteobacteria bacterium | reverse complement strand
GATCGCGACGACCTCCTCCAGGGGCTGGTCGGGATGGGGCTCGGACCGGGAGTCACGGGTGAGCTCCTCGCGCGCCTCGGCGAGGCCGACGCCCGCGACCGTCCCCTGCGCGACGCGCTCCTCATGCTGGCGCCGACGCTCGTGCAGTGCGCGGCGACCCTCGCCGAGGGGTGGATGGTCGCGGCCCAGCGGAGCTCATCCATCGTCGGCATGGGCGCACTGCCCGACTCGTGCTACATGTGGCGCCGGGGCGGGGCGCTCTGGCGCGCCCGCCAGGACGAGGGCAGCGAGCCCCCCAGGCAGGATTGACGGCCGCCGCAGCACGGTTTGCGGGTCCGTGCTTGCCGCTCCGTCGCGATCGGGTTTTAATGCCTGACGGGACGATGCCGAAGCGCAACCTCGCCGACGAGCCGGGCGTCATCACGCAGCCGCGGACCAAGGAACGGCTGAAGGCGCCACCGCTCTACAAGGTGCTCCTGCACAACGACGACTACACGACCATGGAGTTCGTGGTCTGGGTGCTCGAGACGATCTTCCACCACGACAAGACGACCGCCACCCGCATCATGCTCCACGTGCACAAGAACGGCGTCGGGGTGGCGGGTGTCTACCCGTACGAGATCGCCGAGACGCGCGCGGCGCGCGTGGAGGCGCTGGCGCGGACGCACGAGTATCCGCTGCGCTGCAGCGTGGAGCAGGACTGACATGCACTTGAGCCGCCCGCTCGAAATGAGCCTCTCGCTCGCGCTGCGCGAGGCGCGCGGTCGCCGGCACGAATTCCTGACGGTCGAGCACGTGCTCTACGCGCTGCTGCACGACGAGGCGGTCGCGGAGGTCGTGCGGGCCTGCGGCGGGGACGTCGACGCGCTCAAGCAGGAGCTCGCGACCTACCTCGACGAACGCCTCGAGCGCCTTCCGCCCGACTCGGAGGCGTCACCGGAGCGGACCCTCGGCTTCCAGCGCATCCTCCAGCGGGCCGCCGCCCACGTGCAGTCGTCCGGCAAGGAGGAGCTCGACGGGCGACACGTGCTGGTCGCGATCTTCCGCGAGACGGACTCCCACGCGGCCTACCTCCTCGCCAAGCAGGGCATCACCCGACTCGACGTGGTCACCTACCTCTCGCACGGCATCGCCAAGGCGCCCGAGCCGGCGCCCCAGCCCGAAGAGGAGGACGACGAGGAGGGGCCGCGGTCGGCCCGCGACCCGCTCGCCGCCTTCACCGTCAACCTGGTCGAGCGCGCGGCCGCGGGCCACATCGACCCGCTCATCGGCCGCGGCCGGGAGCTCGAGCGGACGATCCACGTCCTCTGCCGCCGCCGGAAGAACAACCCCGTCTTCGTGGGTGACCCCGGGGTGGGGAAGACCGCCATCGTCGAGGGCTTCGCGCTCCGCGTCCATCGTGGCGAGGTGCCGCCGGCGCTGCGCGAGGTCGGCGTCTACGCGCTCGACATGGGGGCCCTCCTCGCCGGCACCAAGTTCCGGGGCGAGTTCGAGGCGCGTCTCAAGGCCGTGATCGGGGCGCTCCGCGCGCAGCCGGGCGCAATCCTCTTCATCGACGAGATCCACACCGTGGTGGGAGCCGGAGCCGTGCAGGGCGGCTCGCTCGACGCCTCGAACATCCTGAAGCCCGCGCTCGCCGGGGGTGAGATCCGCTGCATCGGGGCGACGACCTACCACGACTACAGGAGCCACTTCGAGAAGGACCGCGCCTTCGCCCGCCGTTTCCAGAAGATCGAGGTGTCGGAGCCGAGCGTCGAGGAGACGCACGCGATCCTCCGCGGTCTCAAGTCCCACTACGAGACGCATCACGGCGTCACCTACACGGACCGTGCGCTCCGCGCCGCCGCCGAGCTGGCCGCCAAGCACGTCCACGACCGCTTCCTGCCCGACAAGGCGATCGACGTGATCGACGAGGCCGGCGCCGCGCTCCAGGTGAGCCTCCGCGCCCGCCCGAAGAAGACCGTGCGCACCCGGGACATCGAGCAGGTGATCGCCACCATGGCGAAGATCCCTCCCCGCACCGTGTCGCTGTCGGACCGCGACCGGCTCCAGACGCTCGACCGCGACATGAAGCTCGTCGTTTTCGGTCAAGACCCGGCGATCGACGCCGTGGTCGCCTCGATCCGGCTCGCCCGCGCCGGCCTCCGTCAGCCCGACAAGCCGGTGGGTTCCTTCCTCTTCGCCGGGCCGACCGGGGTCGGCAAGACCGAGGTGGCGAAGCAGCTCGCGGCCGCCCTCGGCGTCGAGTTCCTCCGCTTCGACATGAGCGAGTTCATGGAGAAGCACACGGTCTCGCGGCTGATCGGCGCCCCCCCGGGGTATGTCGGGTTCGATCAGGGCGGGCTCCTGACCGACGCCATCCGCCGCACGCCGCACAACGTCCTCCTGCTCGACGAGATCGAGAAGGCGCACCCCGACCTCTTCAACATCCTGCTCCAGGTGATGGACCACGCGACGCTCACCGATCACACCGGGCGGCAAGCCGACTTCCGGCACGCGATCCTCATCATGACCACCAACGCCGGGGCCCAGGAGATGGCGGCAGCAGCGATCGGCTTCGGCGAGCCGACGAATCGCGACAAGGGACGGAAGGCGCTCGAACGCCTCTTCAGCCCCGAGTTCCGGAACCGCCTCGACGCCGTGGTCACCTTCGCGTCCCTCACGCCGGAGGCGGTCGAGCGCGTGGTCGACAAGTTCGTGACCGCGCTCGAGGCGCAGCTCGTCGGCCGCCGCGTCACCCTGGAGCTCACGCCCGCCGCCCGGCGCTGGCTCGCCGAGCGCGGCTACGACGAAGCCTTCGGCGCCCGCCCCATGGCGCGCCTGATCGAGCAGAGGATCACCAAGGTGCTGGCCGACGAGATGCTCTTCGGTCGCCTCCGCGACGGCGGCCGCGCAGAGATCGACGCCGACGGCGAGCAGCTGAGCTTCCGCTACGTGCCGCTCGGCGCACCCGCACCGGCCGCGCCCGCCTGAGCCGCGGCCGCGCGCAGGAGAAGAACGGATGCTGAAGGTCTGGGGACGGAGCACGTCGAGCAACGTACAGAAGGTCATGTGGGCAATCGGGGAGCTGCGACTCCCACATGAGCGAATCGACGTCGGCCGCGAGTACGGCGGCCTCAGCACGGCCGAGTATTTCGCGCTGAACCCGAACCGCCGCATTCCAACACTTCAGGACGGCGACGTGGTGCTCTGGGAATCCAACGTCATCGTGCGTTATCTCTCCGCCAAGTTCGGCGGCGGGCAGCTCTGGCCGTTGGATCACGCCGCGCGAGGAGTCGCGGACCAATGGATGGACTGGCAGCAGACGACCCTGCTACCGGACATGACGACCGTATTCTGGGGTCTCGTCCGAACACCGGTCGAAGAGCGCGATCATCGCAAGATCGACGCGGCGGTGGAGAGCCTCAAGGCAACCTGGTCGAGGCTGGACGGCCACTTGAGCAGCAGGCGATTCGTGGCGGGGGATAGCCTCACGATGGGTGACATTCCCGTCGGTGTGATGTGCTATCGCTATCACGCGCTCGGTGTCGAGCGCGCGGCACTCGGGAATCTCGAAGCCTGGTACGAAACGTTGCAGTCACGCGACGCGTTCCGGAAGCACGTGATGATACCGCTCTCCTAGCGCGGCTTCAGCGGCTCGCGGGATGGTCGCGCACGAATACGGGCTTCCGCTGATCGGCGAGGATCACCTCGTGCGCGTCCTCCCAGGGACGAGGGCCGAGTTGACGACCTCCGGATGGAGCCTGCCCGCTCGCACGAGCGCCAGCACCTCGGGAATCATAGGGCTCGACGGAGCGGAGGGCAAAGACGAGTGCGGCCGGATCCGCGCTCGCGTCTACCGTGATGGGGAACGAGCCTGCGCGGCGCGGCGGCGGGCCCTCGACGCCGCGGGCGCCGAGCCGCTCCGCGATCGCCAGCCGCTCGCGATCGTATCGATGTAGTCGATCCGCCCGGCGCCCAGCGCACGCGCGATCGCGACCGCGTAGAGCGCGATGCTCCGCCCCCAGCCGCCGACCACGAGGACGTCCGCGCCCGGCGACTCGGCCAGGAACGGGGCGACCGCCCGCCACACGTCGGGCAGGTTGTCGCTCGCGCTCGCCACCGCCGTGGGCGGACCCCCCCCGGCAGGTTCGACCAGCATCGCATCGGCGAACGGCACGCGGACGAGGTCGGCGAGCGCACCGCCCCAGTCGCCGCCGGTCGGCTTCATGCCGTATGCTGCGCCCGGGCCGGCCGTCCGGCACGAGCCGGTGAGGCCTCGCGTACACCGGTCGCATCGCCCGCAGCAGATCTGGAAGGGCACGACCACCCGATCGCCCGGACGGAAACGGCGCACGGCGCCGCCGGTCTCGACGACCTCCGCGACGAACTCGTGGCCGAGCGGAAAGGGCCCCGGGAACGGCACGAGGCCGTGCACGATGGCGTGGTCGATGTCGCACGTCGTGACGACGAGCGGGCGCACGAGCGCGTCGTCAGGCGTCTCGAGGCGTGCGTCCGGAGTCTCCTCCCATCGCACCGTACCGGGCTCGACGAACGACAGCTGTCGCATGCGCGTGTCCCCCGGAGAGAGACCCTGGCCCCCCGCGCCAGCTGTCGCAAGGGCTCGCGGACCGTGCCGCGAGCCGGTGTCGCTCCCTTTCCGGCCTCATCGCTTCGTTCCCTCGCCTAGTCCCCCGGCTCCGTCCGATCGCGCCGCAGCGCCGTCTGCTCCTCGAGCCAGCGCATCTCCGCCGCGATCGCCTGGCGCTCGCGGCCGAGGAAGGCTCGCACCGCGTCCGCCAGCCGGCGATCGACGATGAAGTGCATGCTCTCGGTGGCGCGCGGCTCGAAGCCGCGGAGCTGCTTGAACTCGCCGCCTGCCCCGGGCTCGAAGCGACGGAGCTTCGCCGCGATGCAGTGCTCGATGGCAGCGTAGTAGCAGACGTTGAAGTGGAGGTGGCGGAGCGCGCGTACCGCGCCCCAGTAGCGACCGTAGAGCGCGTCGCCCTTCTGCACGTTGAACGTGCCGGCGATCACCTCGCCTCCCTGGCGCGCCACGACCAGGCAGAGCCGGTGGCGCAGGCGCTCTCCGGCCAGCTCGAAGAAGCGGTGGTCGAGGTACTGCTGCCCCCAGGGGAGGCGCTCGACGGTCGACTGGTAGAGCTCGAACATCCGCGGCATGAGCGCCGGCGGGATGTCGCTGCCCGCGTGCACCGTGATCTCCACGCCGTCCGCCGCGAGCGTGCGGCGCTCGCGGCGCGCCTGGTTGCGACGCTTGCTGCGCAAGCGCGCGAGGTACTCGTCGAACGTCGTGAAGCCGGGGTTCGACCAGTGATACTGGTAGCCCGTGCGCTGCAGCCAGCCGCGGGCACCCAGCACGGCCGTCTCGTCGGGCAAGCAGAAGTTCACGTGGACCGACGAGAAACGGTCCCGGCGGCACCGCTCTTCGAGCGCCGCGGCGAGCGCGGCGATGATCTCGCGCCGCGCGGCCCCCACGGCGAGGAAGCGCGCCCCGGTGACCGGCGTGAAGGGTACGCCCACCAGGAGCTTCGGGTAGTAGGCGAT
>VBLA01000265.1 GCA_005879245.1 Deltaproteobacteria bacterium | reverse complement strand
GTATACGCCGGGGCATGCCGATCACCGTCGTGTTCGAGGACACCGTCGCCACCGTCGACGGGGAGGCCCATGGCGACGATCTGTGGCTCTCGCCCGCGGAGCTCGCGCCCGCGCTCGGCTGGGAGGTGAAGCCCGAGGGACTCTGCCGCGGCCCGATCTGCATCCCCGTACCCTCGCGCCGCGACGACCTCGTCCGCGCGGACGGCGCCGTCAACGTCGCGGCCCTCGCGCGCCGTCGCGGCCAGGCCGTCGTCCACGACGCGGGCGGTAGCGCCTGGGTCTGCGGCGCGACGGGTGAGGTCCGGACCGCGACGGCGCGCTCCCTCGAGGCGCCCGACTTCACGCTCCCTGACCTCGACGGCCGCCCCCACACGCTCTCGGCGTTTCGCGGCCGCAAGGTGCTCCTCAACTCGTGGGCCTCGTGGTGAGGCTGCCGCATGGACCTGCCGGTCTGGCAGGCACTCCATGAGGAGCTCCAGGAGCGCGGCTTCACGGTCATGACGGTCGCGATGGACAGCGGCGGCGCGGCGGACGCGCGGCAGTGGATCGAGGCCGCGAAGCCGACCCACCCGAGCCTGATCGACATCCAGCACGTCGTCGCCGAGCTGTACGACTGGGTGAACGTTCCCTCGAACGCGTGGATCGACGAGGAAGGACGGCTCGTCCGCCCGAACGATCCCGGCTTCGCGGGCGAGTACTTCCGCGGGATGATGGAGCCCGGCTTCGACTTCAAGGCGATGATGGCCGAGTACGGCCGCATGCGGGACGGCTATCTCGATGCCGTGCGCGACTGGGTCGCGAACGGGCCGGCGAGCCGGTGGGCGCTCACGGCCGACCAGCTCCGCGAGCGGATCGCGGCGCCGAACCCCGATCACGCGCGCGCACGCGCGTGGTTCCGGCTCGGGACGCTCCTCCACGAAGAGGGCCGGCGCGACGGCGCGCAGGCGGCGTTCGCCGAGGCCAAGCGCCTCCGTCCCGAGAGCTGGACCTTCAAGCGACAGGCGTGGCACCTCGAGGAGGCCGGGAAGTCGGGTGGCCCGGAGTTCTGGGCGGAAGTGAAAGCGCTCGGCGACCGCCCGTACTATCCGCGCCACGAGCTCTGAGTCTCGTTACGCAAGGCCGGCGGGCTGATAGGACGCGATCGGGGCGAATACCCCTTTTGAGTTTCACAGCGCGGCCTCACGGCCGCAACCAAAGAGGTGCCCGGCAGCTGCTAGAAAAGATCTACGCAACGTGCGGAGAAGTTGGAGAGAGAGACTCTATCTGCTCGGGCCGAGTGCGGTGCCGCCGCCCGTGGGGGTGACCACGCATCATGTCGAGAGCGCGGCGCAGCTGCAGTGGGCGCTCGGCAACGCGGCGAAGGGTGCCGACGTGATCGTGATGACCGCGGCGGTCGCCGACTACCGGCCCGCGCGCGAAGCGAAAGAAAAGCTCAAGCGCGGCGAGCTCGGTGCGAAGACGTCGATCGAGCTCGTCGCGAATCCCGATCTGCTCGCCGAGCTCGGCAAGCAGCGCAAGGGGAGCACGCCGCTGCTCGTTCGGGTTCGCGGCCGAGACCGAGGACGTGCTCGAGAACGCGCGCGCGAAGCTCGCCGCGAAGCGCTGCGATCTGATCGTCGCGAATAACGTCGGCGAGGCGAACGCGGGCTTCGCCGTCGACACGAACCATGTCCAGCTCGTCGATGCCGAAGAGGAAGTCGACGTGCCGCCCGCACCGAAATCCGAGGTCGCGCACCGCATCCTCGACAAGATCGTGTCGATGCTCGGGCCCGAGGCCGGAACCGATGACGCCGGCGGGCGAGTCCGCGAGCTCGGCGGCGAGGCGCCGGCGAAAACGCGAGCGATCGCAGCAAAGCGCGCGAAGGCGAAACCTCGCCGCCGAAACTAAGCCTCCTCAGCCCGCGCTACACCGCGCTAAACCAGGATCCCCGGCGCCGGGAACTTCGTGCACAACTCGCGCACCTCGCCGGCGACGCGCTCTTGCAGCGCGGTGTCGGCCGGCGCGCTCACGATCTGATCCATCCACACCGCGATCTGGCGCATCTCGCCTTCCTTCATGCCGCGGCTCGTGACCGCCGGCGTGCCGATGCGAATGCCCGATGGATCGAACGGCTTGCGCTGATCGAACGGCACGCTGTTGTAGTTGAGCTCGATGCCGGCCGCGTCGAGGGCTTTCGCCGCGACCTTGCCCGGTACGTTCTTGGTCGTCAGATCGGCGAGGATAAGGTGATTGTCGGTGCCACCGGTGACGAGCGAGAAGCCGCGCTCGACGAGCGCCGCCGCGAGCACCTTCGCATTCGCGACGATCTGATGCGCGTAGGTCTTGAACTCGGCGGTGGCCGCTTCGTGGAGCGCCCGCCGCGCGGACCGCGCAGCGTCTTGTGCGTGGTCGTCGAGACCACGTCGGCGACCGCGACCGGCGACGGATGCGCACCCGCCGCGATGAGGCCCGCGATATGCGCGATGTCCGCGCAGAGCAGGGCGCCGACTTCCCGCGCGATCTCGCCGAACACGGCGAAATCGATCGTGCGCGGGATCGCAGTGCCGCCGCAGTACATGAGCTTCGGCTTCTCCTTGCGCGCGAGCTCGCGCACCTCGTCCATGTCGATGCGCTGGGTGTCGCGTCGCACGCCGTACTGCACGCTCCTGAAGTACGTGCCCGTGATCGAGACGTTCCAGCCGTGCGTGAGGTGGCCGCCGGCCGGCAGCCCCATGCCCATGATCGTGTCGCCGGGCTTGCAGAACGCGAAGTAGACGGCGAGGTTTGCCGGCGAGCCTGAATACGGCTGTGCGTTCGCGTGATCGACGCCGAACAGCGCCTTCGCGCGGTCGACGCACAGCTGCTCGACGCGATCGATGTACTTCTGGCCCTCGTAGTAGCGCTTGCCGGGGTAGCCCTCGCTGTACTTGTTCGTCAAGACCGAGCCGGTTGCGGCGAGCACCGCGCCTGACACGTAATTCTCCGACGCGATCAACCGCACGGAATCGCGCTGGCGCCGCTCCTCGGCTGCGATCAGCTCGGCGATTTCCGGGTCGACGTCGGCGATCGTCTTGGCGAGGCTATGGTGCATGGGCGAGTCATACACCGCCGAGGACGGGGTATAAACACCCTCGCATGTACAGTCCGACCCGCGAGGAGTTCGCCCAGGCCGCGGCGCGGGGAAATCTGATCCCCGTGTACCGCGAGCTGCTGGCGGACGGCGACACGCCGGTCTCGGCCTACAGCGCGCTCGGCGCGAGCGAGCACTCGTTCTTGCTGGAGTCGGTGGTCGGCGGCGCGACGTGGGCGGCGTACTCGTTCGTCGGCATCGCGCCCCGCGCGATCGTACGGTGGGCGAGCGGCACCGCGACGGTGACGTGGTTCGACGTCGACGGCGGTGGTCCGCCACGGACTGCGGAGTGGGCGACGGCCGATCCGACCGCGGCACTTGCAGAGGTGCTCGGCGAGATGCGTCCCGTCGAGGTGCCGGGGCTGCCGCGGTTCTGGGGCGGCGCGGTCGGCTGGATCGCGTACGACTGCGTGCGCGCGTTCGAGGATCTGCCGGCACGCGCGCGGCCCGGCCTCGAGCTGCCGTCGCTCGCGATGGTCATCACCGACACGCTGCTCATCTTCGATAACCTGCGCCAGACGCTCAAGGTCGTCGCGACACCGTTACGGAAGGCCGGCGGGCTGGTAGGACGCCATCGGGGCGAATACCCCTTTTGAGTTTCACAGCGCGGCCTCACGGCCGCAACCAAGTCCGCCCCACCGCCGCCGTGAGGCCGCGGTGGGGTGGAGGGCTTGGCAGCTCGACCTGCGACGCCTCATGATCGCCGCCTCGTCGGTATCGGCGAGCGGGAGGTGGTCATGCGGAAGTTCGTCGCCAAGCACGCGACCCAGGTCACCGGCACCCTCTCGTGCTTCGACCGGCTCCTCTTCAAGGGCCATCTGCCGCTCGGATATCCGCACGCGATGGAACAGTTCCTCACCCAGCGTTCCGCCTCCGTCTGGCATCGTAAGTTGGTGGCCGGGCGACCGGCACATGGGATGGCACAACGATGCGAATCTACGTCGTCGTGGTGATGGAGGTGGTGGTCGTGCTGGTGGTGCTTGTCGCACTAGCGGCCTAATGATTATCCGGTTGACTCCACTCGTGCCCGAAACTCCACGACATGCAGGGCCGTGCGGGTCATGCATTCCCACCCCTTGGGGTTCGTGGAGCTAACCGGACAAGCACAAGCGGCCTTTCTCGGGCCCGAGCAACATACGTTCGACCTCAGACGTTCGCCTCCGTGCCTCTGCCCCCGACAGGACGGGGCCCCCGTGCGAAGGGGCTCTCGTAATCGAAGTAGAGCTTCAGCTCTCGCGGAGTGGCGGTCACCGGAGCAGCGCCGCGGCGAGCGTCTGCCACTGCGGGACGGGCAGCGCCGTCGCCTCGCGCGGCAGCACCTGGATGCAGACGTGATCGGCGCCCGCCTCGTGATGCGCGCGCACGCGGTCGACCACGGCGCCCACGTCGCCCCACGCGACGATCGCGTCGACGAGCCGGTCGCTGCCGCCGCGCTGGAGGTCGTCGTCGCCGAAGCCCAGGCGGCGGAGATTGTTCACGTAGTTCGGGAGCTGGAGGTACATCTGCATGTGGCGTCGCGCGACGCCGCGCGCGACCGTCGCGTCGCGCTCGAGGACGACGGCCTGCTCGGGCGCGAGGAGCTTCCCCGGCCCGAGCGCGGCCCGGGCGCGCCGCGTGTGCTCGGGTGGGACGAAGTAGGGATGCGCGCCCTCGGTCCGCTCGGCCGCGAGCGCGAGCATCTTCGGCGCCAGGGCGCCGATGACGCGCGGCGCGGCGGCGGGCGGCGGCGCGTTGTAGATCGCCGCGTCCATCGCGTCGAGGTACTGCCGCATGAAGGTGAGCGGCCTGTCGTAGCCGTGCCCGCGCATGCCGACGATCGGCGCATGGCTGACGCCGATGCCGAGCAGGAAACGGCCAGGCCACGCCTCGGCGAGCGTCTTCTGGCCGGCCGCCATCGCCATCGCGTCGCGCGCCCAGATGTTCGCGATGCCCGTTGCGACGGGGATGCGCCTCGTCGCGGCGAGGAGGACGGCGGCGTGCGACAGCGCCTCGCGGCCCAGGGCCTCCGGGATCCAGATGGCGCCGTAGCCGAGGCCCTCGATCTCTGCGGCCGCCTCGCGCACCCGCGCGGCCGGTTGCAGCTCGAACGCGAACGTCCAGATGCCGACGCGGCCGAGGTCCATGGCGCTACCCCTTGGCGCCCACGGCGTCGCTCATCGGGTGGAGGCTCGCCCGCGCGCTCGGCCGCTCAGCCACGCGCGCCATCCAGCGCGCGACGCGCCCGCACGCGGGGTCGAGCGGCTGGCCGACCGAGCCGCCGAAGTCGAGCGCGCAGTAGAGCACGATGTCGGCGATCGTGAAGCGGTCGCCGGCGACGAACGTGCGGCCCTCCATGAGGCCGTCGAGCCAGGCGAGGCGCTTCTGGACGGTCGCCTTCAGCCCCGCGGCCGCCTCGGGGATCACCGGCAGGCGCGTCTTGAACATCTCGAGGCCCTCGGCGAAGCGGAAGCCGTTGTAGAGGTGCTCGGTGATGTTCAGCTCGACGCGGCGGGTCCACATGCGCGTTTCGGCCCGCTCCTCGGGCGTGCCGCCGACGAGCGCCGGCATCGGGTGCTTCTCCTCGAGGTACTCGAAGATCGCGACCGTCTCGGCGAGTACGCGCCCGTCGTCGAGCTCGAGCGCGGGCACCTGGCCGGCGGGGTTCTTCGCAGTATAGGCCGTCGCCCGGTTCTCGCCGCCGAGGAGATCGACGGTCTCGGTGGGCAGCTCCAGGCCCTTCTCCAAGAGGAATATCCGGAGCGCCCGCGGATTGGGACCGAACGAGTCGTACACGCGCATGGTGGGGGACCTCCGGGAGGAGGCGATAGCAGCGCGCATCCGTCGTGACCAGGGGGGCGGCTACACCCCGTGTCGATTTCGCGTTGGCCTGTTCGATCATGCCGTAGAGGAAGGAGAACCATGGCCAACTACGTGGATGGCTTCGTCGTGCCCGTTCCCAAGAGGAACGTCGCTGCTCGCTACGGAAGGCCGGCGGGCTGGTAGGACGCCATCGGGGCGAATAGCCCCTTGCGTATCTGATTTTCCGTCATCGCCGAGCGCAGCGTCGAGACCGGACCGGCGATCCTGAATCGGGCCTCGGTCAGTTCCG
>VBLA01000264.1 GCA_005879245.1 Deltaproteobacteria bacterium | reverse complement strand
GCAGCATCGTGATCTGCACCCACAACCGGGCGGGGCTCCTCGCGCGCTCCGTGCGGACAGCCCTCGACGAGGCCCGCACGTGCGACGCCGAGGTCGTGGTGGTCGACAACGCGTCGACCGACGACACAGCGACCGTCCTGCCTACGTTGCGCGAGCGGGACGATCCGCTGCGTGTCGTGTACGAGCCGCGGCTCGGACTTTCAGCCGCGCGGAATTGCGGCCTCGCCGAGGTGCGCAGCACCGTAGCCGTCTTCCTCGACGACGACGCGGTGCCCCGCCCCGGATGGCTGGCTGCGCATCTCAAGCTGTACACCGCCCCGGCAGTGGCGTGCGTCGGGGGACGCATCGTCGTGCAGCTGCCGGCAGCCCGGCCGCCGTGGCTCACACCTCCGCTCGAGAAGGCGCTCACCGCGTACGACCTCGGCGCACCCACCCGCCGCTACGACCCCGGCGATGAGTACCCGTGCGGCGCGAACCTCTCGTATCGGGTCTCGACGGCGCAGGCGCTCGGGGGATTCTCGCTCCTGGTTGGCCCCCGAGGCAGGCGGCTGCTCCAGCACGACGACACCGACCTCTGTTGCCGAATCGAGCGCGCCGGCGGGGAGATGATATACGCCCACGAGGCCGTCGTCGATCATCATGTCCTGCCCGAGCGGCTCGTGCCGGGCTGGTTTCTCGCGCACCACTGGGAACACGGTCAGTCCGCCGCGGTGTTTCACCTCCGCAATTTCGAGCTCCGCCGCGCCCTCGGGCGCCTGCGCTGGCACTACCGGCCCCACATTCTCCGCGTGCCATACGTGCCGCGGGACCCGGTCGACCCCGCGCGGCTCCTCGCGGAGTGCCGGCGCCGCGAGGCGCTCGGTTACCTCGTCGGCGTCCTCCGCGGACTGCCCCGCCGGCACGCCCTCCGTCGCGACATGGCAGCTCCGGTGGGCGGGCTCGCACCATGAACGAGGCCGCCGTGCGCGTCTCGGTCGTGGTGCCGGTCTTCAATGCGGGCAGCCGGCTCGAACAGGCCCTCGACAGCGTGGCGGCGCAGACCTACGGCGACCGTGAAGTCGTCATCGTGGACGACGGCTCGACCGATCCGATCACGGCCCGCGTGCTCGCCGATGCGGCCAGGCGTCCCGGCATCACCGTCCATCGCACGCCGAACCGCGGTCCTGCTCTCGCCCGTAACCTGGCCATCGAGCGCTCGCGCGGAGCCTACATCCTGCCGCTCGACGCGGACGACTATCTGGGGCCCCGCTACCTTGAGTTGACGGTCCCCGTGCTCGACGCGGAGCCTGACCTCGGCGTCATCTACACGTGGGTCGGGCTGGTCGGCGCGCACGACGGCGTGTGGCGGCCAGGGGCCTTCGTGCTCCCGGATCTCCTGAGCTGCAACACGATCCACGTGACCGCGCTCTTCCGCCGCGAGCTGTGGGTCGACGTCGGCGGGTACGACGCGCGGTTCGCGGAGGCCAACGAGGACTGGGACCTGTGGCTCGGCGCGGCCGCGCGCGGCTGGAAAGGACGCTGCGTCCCCGAGGTTCTCTGCTACTACCGTCGCGGCTCGACGGGCCGTGACGCACGGTCGCGCGCACCGGGCGTCAGCGCGCTGCTCATGCGGACCATGGTGGCGAAACACCGGGCGCTGTACGAGGCCCACCTCGAGGAGGCGTTCGGCGCGATGTTCGAGCGTCTCGTTGCAACGAACGCGTCCCTCGAGAGCCTCTACTATCATCCGGTGCTGCGGAGGATCCGGCGGCTGCGCACACGACTCGGGTGGGCCCGAGGCGAGTGATCGTGCGTGATCGCGGCGAGCGGTTCCGCGTCCGACTCGGTGCGCTGGCGCTGAAGACGTTGAAGCGCGTGATGCCGGACCCCGTCCGACCCACGCTCCGTCGGGCGATCGAGGAGGCCGACGTGGCGTTGCAACAACTGGACAGCGTCCGTCGGGCGAGCCGGCTGGACCCCGCGGGGCCGCTCCGCCTGAACCTCGGCTGCGGCTCCAAGCCGCGCCCCGGATGGGTCAATGTCGACCTCCGGCCGGGCGCCGATCTCCACCTCGACGTCCGCCGTCCCCTGCCGTTCCCCGACGCCTCGTGCGCCGAGATATATGCCGAACACGTCCTCGAGCACCTCGCCTATCCCGGCGAGGTCGAGCAGGTGCTCGCCGATTGGTTCCGGGTGCTCGCCTCCGGCGGCACCGTCTCGCTCGGCGTGCCCGATACGGAGTGGCCGCTCCGCGCCTACGTGAGTGGGGACGACGGATACTTCGCCTGGTGCCGAACCCAGCCCTGGCACCGCGACTGGGTCCGGACGCGCCTCGACACGATCAACTATCACTTCCGCCAGCAGTCGCCGACCTTCGGCGAGGCGCACCTCTACGCGTACGACTTCGAGACGCTCGCCGATCGGCTCGTCGCCGCCGGCTTCGTCGACGTCGCCCGGCGCCCCTTCGACCCGGCCTTCGACTCCGAGGACCGCCGTATCGGCACGCTATACGTGCGAGCGACGAAGGCTTGAACCCGGTCGGCGCCGTCGGTACGTACCGCTCCGTGGGCTTCGCTCCGCGCCTCTCCGTCGTCGTGCCCGCCCACAATCGCGCCCCCCGCCTGCCCGCGCTCCTGGCCGCGCTCCGCGCGGAGCTCGACCGCCACGGCGCCGCCGAGCTGATCCTCGTCGACAGCGCCTCCGCGGATGAGACCGGCCGGGTCGCCGCGGCGGCGGCCGCCAGCGATCCCGCCCGCGTCCGGGCCCTCCGTGTCGACCGGCCCGGGGCCTGCCGCGCGCGCAACCAGGGGCTCGCCGTCGCGCGCGCCCCGCTCGTCGTGTTCCTCGACGACGACGTGCTGCCTCGTCCGGGCTGCTTCGCGGCGCTCGAGGCCGCACACGCCGATCGGCGCGTGCACGCGGCGGGGGGGCGCATCGTCCTCCGTTTCGAGGGCGTACCCCCGAGCTGGCTCACCACGCCCTTCGTGTCGTACCTGGCCGGCTACGATCTCGGCGACTGGCCGCGTGACGTGACCGGCGACGGCGATGCGCTCGTGCCGCGCAGCGCGCTCATGTCGGTCCGGCGCGACGTCCTCGACCGACTGGGAGGTTTCTGCGAGCTGTTCGGTCCGCGCGCAGGTCGGCCGATGGTGGGTGACGAGCCCGAGCTCTGCCGGCGCATCGTCGCCGCCGGGGGCCGACTCCTCTACGTCCCGGATGCCGTCGTCGACCACCTCGTCCCCGCGACCCGCCTGACCGAGGCTTATCTCGCGCAGCGCTTCTTCTACCAGGGCGTCACCGAGGCGTTCACCGACATCCGCTTCGCGGGCGTGCGGGCGGCGTGGACCCGCGTGGGACGCGGGCTTCGGCACCGGGCGGCCGGGGTGAGCTGGGACGGCGTCGCCAATGCGGAGGGCAACGCGATGCTCGAGCGCTGCCGGCGCCGACAATCGCTCGGGTACGCCGCCGGCTGCGTCGTCGGCCTTCTCCGCTACCGGGCGCTCCGCCGCCTCGCCGCCTGAGGTCGTGGCACAGGTCCTGTGGCTGACCCCTTTTCCGCCCGCGCCCGCGACGAGCGCCGGAGCGGGCCGGATGTTCGAGCTGATCCGCCGCCTGACTGGCTCGGTCTCCGGTCGGCGACGGTGGCCGAGTACCGCGACCCGACGATGGCAGATGCGCTCGCCGCCACGCTCGCGAGTCGAGCCTACGACCTGCTGCAGGTGGAATACGGCCCGATGGCGGAGTACGCGCCGCGGCGCGGCGCGGGACCGCGCGGAGTGTGGACGGTGCACGAGCTCGGCTGCGCGCGCCTACGCAATGAGCTCGCCCGCCGGCGCGGGCCCGTGCGCGCCCTCCTCGCCTACCGCTACCTCCAGATGCTGCGTTACGAGCTCTCGCTCACGGCGCGCTTCGACCTGATCGTGGCGATCGCCGAGGCCGAGGCGCGGGAGCTCCGCGAGCGTGGCGCGGCCGCGCCCGTGGTCGTGAGCCCGATGGGCGTCGACACGCGCGCCTTTCCGCCCGCGCCGCCCGAGGTCGAGGAGCCCGGGTTGATCCTGCTGGTCGGCTTCTTCGGCCACGCGCCGAACGTCGACGCCGCCCGGTGGTTCGTCGGCGACGTCCTGCCCCGGGTCCGCGTGGCCCGACCGGCGGCCCACGTGGCGCTCGTCGGACGGGAACCCCCTCCCGCCGTGCGCGCGCTCGCCGAGCCCCGGGTCGTCGAGGTGACGGGCTTCGTCCCGGATCTCCGCCCGTGGCTCGCGCGCGCGCAGGTGGTCGTTGTCCCGGTACGCGAGGGCGGCGGCGTACGCGGCAAGGTGCTCGAGGCGTGGGCCGCGGCGCGGCCTGTCGTCGCCACCGCGCGCGGCGTGGCCGGACTCGAGGCGTACGACGGCGAGAACGTGCTCGTCGCCGACGACGTCGCGACCTTTGCCGGCCACGTCGCCCGCCTCCTCGGTGACGCGGAGCTGCGCCGGCGGCTCGGCGCCGCTGGCCGGGCAACCGCCGAGGCGCGCTACGACTGGGACGCGATCGCCGCCGCGCACGCCGAGCTCTACGACCGCCTCCTCGCTCCGAGGGCGGCGTGAGCGCCCCGCCCGTGCTGCTCGCGTCCGCCGTCTCCGGTCGGCTCTTCGAGCGTGCCGCCGCCGAAGCGCGGCGCCGTTTCCCCGACGCCCCGCTCGTCGCGCTCGTCCACTGGCGCGCCGCAGGGGCCCTGCCAGATGACGTACGGCCGTATGTCGCGACCGACTACCGGGATCGGCCGGCCGCACTCGTGCACGAGCTGCGCCGGCTGCGGCCGGTCGCGACTGTCGTCGTCTGCGATGGGGCGCCCGGGGCGAGCGCGCTCAAGGCCCTCGCCCTCCTCGGCGGCGGGGAGCGTATCGTCGTGCGCGAGGCAGGCGACAGCTACCGTCTGCCGTACGACGTCCGTGCCCTCGGACGGCACCTCGCGACGCGCTTTCCGAGCGGAGTCGGCCGGGCACTGCGTGCCGTGGGCGCGGTCCTCGGCGTGCCCGTCCTGCTCGCGGGCGCGTGGCGATGGCGGAGACGGCCGTGAGGTTCGCCCTGCTCCTCGCGGCGCTGGCGTGCGCGTGCCGCGCACCCGACCCGCGCCCCGACGTCGACCGGCGGGCGATCTCGGCGGGTACGTGGACGGTCCCGGGGCACGCTTCGCTCTTGACCGGCCGCTTGCCGACGTCCCACGGCGCGTATCGCGCCCCGGGAGGGACGAACGCCGCGACGGCCCTCGACGCCTCGGTCGAGACGCTCGCCGAGCGGCTCTCCGCGGCCGGCTACGACACCGCGGCCTTCCTGGCGAACCACGCCTACCTCGATCCGGCCTTCGGTCTCTCGCGCGGCTTCCGGGTCTATGAGACGGAAAACCTCTATCCGGCAGCGACCCTCGTCCGCCGCGTGACGCATTGGCTCGACCACGAGGCCCGCCGCCCGGCGTTTCTTTTCCTGAACGTGCTCGACGCCCACGAGCCGTACGCCGCGCCGCCGCCCTATGACCGTCTCTTTCCCGGGCGCCTGGAGCACGTGGGTGACGTCAACGCCGAGTACCTGAAGACCGGCCGGCTCCCGGCGCCGGACGTCCTCGCGCACTGCGTCTCGCAGTACGACGGTGAGCTCCGCTACATGGATGATCAGGTCGGGCGTCTCCTCGCCGAGCTCCGACGGCTCGGCCGCTACGACGGCGCGCTCATCGTGCTGACGGCGGACCACGGCGAGCTGTTCGGCGAGCACGGGGTCCTCGGACACGGCACGCTCCCGTGGGACGCGCTCGTCCACGTGCCGCTCATCGTCAAGTACCCGCACTCGAGCCGCCGCGGGATCGTGGACCGTCCCGTCAGCCTGGCCGACGTCGCGCCGACGATCCTCACCCTGCTCGGCCTGCCGCCGCTCCGCGACGCGCAGGGTGCCCCGCTCTGGGAGCGGAGCGGGCCGGTCGTCGCCGAGGAAGTGAGCCCGACCGGCGACGTGGCGCGCGCCGTCTACGACGACACGGGGCATGTGCTGTTCGCGCAAGACGACGGGGAGCGCCGCCAGCTCGCGCTCTACGACCTCGGCACCGACCCGAACGAGGAGCAACCGCTGCCTGTCGAGGGAGCCGGTGCGCGCCTCGAGACGGAGCTCGCTTCGCTCCTCGCCGGTATGGCGCGCGCCCCGCGCGGCCCGGTGCCGACGCGCACCCCCAAGCTTCAAGAGCGCCTGCGCGCGCTCGGCTACGTGCAGTGAGGCGTGTCGCCGGGATG
>VBLA01000263.1:8283-9117 GCA_005879245.1 Deltaproteobacteria bacterium | reverse complement strand
GTCGAAGGTCGACGCGCTGGTGCACGAGCCCACGTGTTGCTCGCCGGTGAGCGTGCCGGTGTGCATCGCGTCGAACTCGAGGCGCGCCACGCTGTTGGAATCGGGGTTGACGACGAAGACGTGCCCGTCCGGCGCGACGGCGATGGGGCTCGATCGCGTCGGCCCCGCGAGCGCCGCGGACGCCCCGAGCGTCGCGGCGAGAATCGTCCCGGCGGCAGCCAGTGTCCTCACAGTGTAACCCTCCTCGGCCGAGCGGGCGACGCAGCGCCGTCGGCCACGAGCCCATACAAGAGACAGTCCCGCGCTGCGGCGGCGCGTTCCGCGATCGCGGCGGGCGCGAGCGGATCACGATCCCAGATCAGCTCCAGCAACGACATGCTGAGGAAGTAGAAGAGCGTGACCCCGCCCACGTTCACGAGGACGTGCATGGGATCGCCGGGGCGAAAGACGCCCTGTGCCATGTTGCGCCGGATCTCCTCGATGGCGGTGGTGAAGAGCGGACGGAGGTGACGACGTGCGACGCGCTTCAGGTGCGGGCCGCCGTCCATGATCTCTCGCATGAGGAGCTTGAGCGAACGCAGGTTGGCCGCAGCGAAGCGGGTGATGCCCTCGATCGCGTCGGCGAGACCGACCGGCCCGGGCTCGTCGCGGAAGCGCTCGTGGATCTCCGCCAGCCCCGTGATCGCGCGGGTCAGGACGGCGCGGTACACCCCCGCCTTCGTGGGGAAGTAGTAGAAGAGCATCCGCTTCCCGACGCGGGCGCGGGCACCGATCTCGCGGGTCGTCGCCCCGCGAAACCCGCGCGCCGCGAACACCTCCTCGGCCGCGTCGAGA
>VBLA01000263.1:0-8179 GCA_005879245.1 Deltaproteobacteria bacterium | reverse complement strand
CGCGACTAGCGGTGCCGCCACGCGACGGCGGAAGCATCCGCGTCAGAGCCAGGGCCAGCCGCCCGCGGGCGTGCAGGTCCCGTCGATCTTCACCCTGGAACTGCTGAAGCCCCCAGGCCGATCGAACTCGACACCGGAGAATCCGTCATCGTCGCCGACGATCACCGCCATGGGGTTGCAGACCGGGAGCGACAGCATCAGCTCCGACAGGTCGATGCCCACGAGCGAGAAGGCGACGTGATAGCACGCCTTCCCGGGGCAGCCTCTCTCGAACCGCTGCAGGCGGAAGGCGCGGATGCCGCGGGCGGTCCCGGGAGCCCTGAAGGTGAACCGCCGTCCCTTCCGCGACGCGTGGACCCCGCCCGCCGGGATGACGAGCTGGTCGCTGGAGCCGATCACGACGATGATCGGCTCCCGGTCGGGCTGGATGCCGTTCGAGTCGGCGGCGAGGACGAGGTCCCAGTTTTTGACGCGCAGCGAGGCGATGCCGATCTTCTTGTCGAAGCCGCCCCGCGCCGACCTGACGGCGAGGTCGCCGTGGAACACCGGGGGCGTCGCGTGCGCTCCGGTCACAGCGAAATCGAGGAGCGCTGCCGCGAGCAATACGACGAAGGCCCGGACTGGCACGAGGTCACTCTAGGCCCCCCCGGGGAACCCGCGCAACAACTAGGTGTACGTAAAGCGTCCGGGCGCGGTGCCGCGCGCGCCCGTTGGGACACCCCGTCAGGGTGCACGCCGCAAGCGGTACCGGAAAAGGATGAGGCCGATCGTCAAGTAGATGACGCCGAAGCCCGCGAGCACGGCAGTCGCGGCGAGCACCGTGGGGGCTGGCTGGCGACGGATCATGAGATCGTTGTAGGCGTCCATCGCCCAGGTGGTGGGGAAGAGGAGCGCAGCGCGCTGCATCCAGTGCGGCTCGAGATCGAGCGGCCACCAGCAGCCGCCCATCGCCGCCATGGTGAGAATCGCGATCGAGCCGATGGGCAGCACGGCCTCCCGGCTCTGCGTCACGCCGGCGACGACGAGCCCGAAGGCGGTGCCCGCGAAGACGATCCCCGCGGTGGGGAGGACGAGCGCCCAGGGGGCCCGGCCGAGCGAGACACCGAAGGCGGCGCGTCCCACCGTGAAGAGGACGCACATCTGCGCGAGTCCGATGGCGAATCGTGCCGAGAGCTTGGCGAGCACGATGACGCCGAGCGGCGTCGGTGTGGTGCGCAGCCGATCGAGCGTTCCCCAGTCGCGCTCCCGGTGACGCTCGTTTCCTCAAGCTCGAGGAGACCCGGCAGGTGGAGGGCCGGTAGCTCGGGGAGGGGAGGCAGCTCGGGGAGCGAGAGCTCCGGCAGCTGCGGCAGGTCGGTGCGCGGCAGCGGCGAAAGCCTGAGCTCGCTCCCGTCGTCGGCGAGGAGCCGCTCGACGAGCCTCTGGGGGTCCGCATGCGCGAGGTCCGCGAGGCCGGGCGGGACGGCCGGCGCTGCCGGCGGCGGCGGAATGCGGTCCGCGAAGCGTCCGGCCCGCTCGCGGGCGCTGGCGAACCAGGCCGCGAACGCCTGCTCGCTCGTGGTGAGGTCGGCGAGGAAATCACGCAGCGAGCCGAGGGCGGCCGTGAGCCGGGCAGCCGTCTCGGCTCGCCGCTCGGCGGCGACGCGCGCGAGCTGCGCCGCCAGCTCCCGGCGACCGGCGGCGGCACGACGCTGCCCCTCTGCTTGGATGTCGGCCAGCCGGGACCGCAGGCGCGCGAGCCCGCCCTCGAGGTTCCGCGCCGCGTGCGCGAATGCGGCCCGCGCCTCGGCGGCTCGGGCCCCCGCCGCCTCGAGGGAAGACGCGGCCTCGTCGCGCGCGGCGCCCTCGAGCCCATGGCGGATCTCCTGCACCAGAACGTAGATGCGCCCCCGCTCGATCCATCGCACGGGATCCGTGTAGAGCACGAGCGTTGCCGGACGGCCGTCCGCGATCGCCGCCGAGGTGCCGGCGGGGATCACGAGAGCGACTGCAGCCCGCTTCCGACGAACGAGGTCGCGGGCGGCGTCGCGCGAGGGAGCGGCCCGTAGCTCGACGGCCGGCTCGCGCGCGAGCTGCTCGGCGAGCGCACGGCCTACCCATCCGCCGTCCTCGTCCGCGACGGGGAGGAGCGAGACGACGTCGCCCGGAGCCTTCACCCCGTAGAGGTTCGCGAGCGACAGGCCGGCGACGGTGATCACCACGATCGGGGCGATGGTGAGGAAGACGAGCCCCACCCGATCGCGCGCGAGGAGTCGCAGGTCCTTGGCGAGCGCCGCGCCGAAGCCGCGCAGCATCACGGGGCCGCGGGGGCCGGCTCGTCGTCGTCGCGCAAGGCTCGGCCGGTGAGGGAGAGAAACGCGTCGGCAAGGGTCGGGCGGTGGAGGCTGAAGTCGAGGATCTCGCCGCCCGCTCGCATGGCGGCCGCCAGCACCGCGGGCACGACGGCTGAGTGTGCTATCGCTACCGCTGCCTCACCGTTGGCCGCATCGACGAGACGGGCGCCCTCGGTGGCGAGCCAGCCGACGGGGAGGGACCGTGCGGTGCGGACGCGGACCGTCGCCGAGACGCCGGTCTGGGCCACCAGCGCCGCCGGTGTGCCGCTCGCGACCACGCGCCCCACGTCGAGCAGGACGACGCGCGCACAGAGGCGCTCGGCTTCTTCCATCTGGTGCGTGCTGTAGAGGACGGCGGCACCGCCCGCGGCGAGTGCGGATACCGTCTCGAACAGGCGCTCGCGCGACTGGGGATCGACGCCGACGGCGGGCTCGTCGAGGAGCAGCACGCGCGGGCGGTGGAGGATGCCGCAGCCGAGGTTCAGGCGGCGCCGCATGCCGACGGAGCAGCGGGAGACCGGCTCGCCGGCGCGGCTCTCGAGCCCGATCAGGCTCAACACGTCCGCCGCGCTGCGCGCGGCCTCGCGCGGCGCAAGCCCGAGGGTGCGGGCGAAGAAGCGCAGGTTCTCGCGGGCCGACAGCGTCGGGTAGAGGGCCACCTGCTGTGGCACGAAGCCGAGCTCGCGGCGCGCCCGGGCCGCTGCTGCGGGCAGCGGGTGATCGGCGATCGTGACGTTGCCGGCGTCGAAGGGGAGGAGGGTCGCGAGAATCGAGAGCGTCGTCGATTTTCCGGCGCCGTTCGGGCCGAGGAGACCGACGATCTCGCCCGGCCCGACGGCGAGCCCCACGCCATCGAGCGCGACGCGTGTGCCGTAACGCTTGCGGAGGCCGTCGACTAGGATGAGCGGAGCCACGCGGCGAACCGTATATTGACACGCCGCGAGGCCGCGTCCATAGGCCCGACATGCGGATCCTCCTGCTCGCGATGCCGGATACCGCCGCCTCGCTCGACCGCGTGATGAAGTTTCCGAACCTCGGCCTCTGTTCGCTCGCCGCCCAGGTGCCCGGGCACGAGGTGCGGATCCTCGACCTCGTGCTCCGGCCGAAGGGGGTCCTCAGCCAGGTCCTCTCCGAGGTCAGGACCTTCCATCCCGATCTGGTGGGCTATTCGGCCATGTCGTTCCAGTACGACACGGCGCGGGCCCTGGCGAAGGCCGTCCGCGCGGCGGCGCCGCACGTGCTCCAGATGCTCGGTGGCTACCACGCCACGGTCCTGGCCGATCAGGTCGCCGCGCGGGACGGTCACCTCTTCGACTTCATCGTGCGGAACGAGGGGGAGGCGACCTTCCGTCAGGTGATCGACGTGCTCGCGGGGGCGGGGGGCGATCTGAAGGGTGTGCAGGGTCTCTCCTGGCGGGCGCGCGACGGCTTCCGCCACAACCCGGATGGAGCGCTCCTCGAGCTCGACTCCCTTCCGCTCCCGCGCCGCGAGACGCGAGTGTACGACGGCGCCTTCTACTTCGACCGCACCTTCGATGTGGCCGAGACCACGCGCGGCTGCCCGCTGCCCTGCACCTTCTGCTCGATCCGTCGCATGTACGGTCGCACGTTCCGGAAGTTCCCCATCCCGCGCATCCTGGCGGACCTGCACGGGCTGGCGCGCCGCGGCGTGCGCGGCGTCTTCTTCGTCGACGACAACATCACGATCGACGTGCCGCGCCTGAAGGAGCTGTGCGACGAGATCCATGCAGGCGGCCTCTCCCATCTCCGCTACATCGTGCAGGCCTCGGTGCATGGCATCGCCAAGGACCCGACGCTCGCCCCGAAGATGGCGCGCGCCGGCTTCGACACCGTCTTCATGGGGATCGAGAACGCGGAGGAGACGAACGTCGCCGCGCTCGACATCGCCGCCAAGCGCGGTAAGAACGAGGATGAGACCCCGCGTGCCGTTCGTCTCCTCCAGGAGAACGGCATCAAGGCGGTCGGTGGGTTCATCGTCGGCAACCCGGACGACGATCGCGCCGCGATCCGCCGGACGTTCCGCTATGCGCGCCGGCTCGGCCTCGACTTCCCGATCGTGCAGTGCCTCACGCCCTACCCGCGGACCGAGATGCGCGACGAGCTCGTCGCCGAAGGTCTCGTCACCAATCCCGATCGCCTCGATCGCTACAACGGCTACATGGTGAACGTCCGGACCCGCCATCTCTCGAGCGAGGCGATCGCGCGGGCGATGCTCTGGGAGGGTCTCAAGCTCTACTTCGACCCGCGTGCGGCGCGGCGGAGCCGTTTCTTCCACGACTTCCCCGCCTTTCGGGGCGCCATGCTGCGCAACAGCCTCGCCCTTTTTTCGGGGATCGGGAACCGGCTCTTCCAGTCGACGCACACGCTCTGAGGCGCGACGTGCGTGTGCTCGTCGCCGGTGCCACCGGTTTCATCCGCTCGTCAACCTTGCCGGGGATACGATCGCCGCCGGACGGTGGACGGCGGCGCGCAAGGCACGCATCCGCGACAGCCGCGTCGGCACGACGGGGAGGCTGGTCGAGGCGGCAAGTGGCGCGGCCCGGCGGCCGACGGTCCTCGTGAATGCCTCGGCGGTCGGCTACTACGGGCCGCACGGGGACGAGGCGCTCGACGAGACGGCTCCGCCTGGAGCGGACTTCCTTGCCCGGGTCTGCGAGGCGTGGGAGCGCGAAGCGCTGCGCGCCGAGGCGCTCGGTATCCGGGTGGTCCGCCTCCGCCTCGGGGTCGTGCTCGCTCCCGACGGCGGCGCGCTTGGCCGGATGCTTCCCCCCTTTCGCGCCTTCGTGGGAGGACCTCTCGGCAGCGGTCGGCAGTGGATGTCGTGGATCCAGCGCGACGACGTCATCGGCCTCGTCCTGGCCGTGCTCGAGGACGAGCGCTATCGCGGCCCGCTCAACGCGACCGCCCCTCGCCCGGTGGAAAACCGCGACTTCGCCCGTGCGCTCGGCAGCGCCCTCGGGCGCCCCGCGTGGCTCGCCGTCCCGGCACCCGTGCTGCGCCTCGTCCTCGGCGAGCTCGCCGACATGCTGCTCACCGGCCAGCGCGTCATGCCGCGCGCCGCCGAGCGACTCGGGTACCGCTGGCGGCACCCCGATCTCCCGGGCGCGCTGGCCGCCAGTCTCGGACGTCCTACCGCTTCCGCGCCAGGGTGATGCCGTCCGCGACCGGGAGCATGACGGCGTCCACCCGCTCGTCCTCGACCAGGAAGTCGTTCAGCGCGCGGATGGCGCGAGTGCTCTCCTCGTGGTCGCTCGGGTCCGCCACCCGGCCCATCCAGAGCACGTTGTCGAAGATGATGACGCCGTTCGGCCGAAGGCGAGGCAGGAGCTCCTCGTAGTAGGCGCGGTAGCCCGTCTTGTCGGCGTCGATGAAGGCGAGGTCGATCTCCGGAGTGCGGGGGAGGGCGCGAAGCGTGCCGAGCGCGGGTCCGAGGCGGAGGCTGATGCGGTCGGCAAGTCCGGCCCGCGCGAAGTACCGTCGCGCGATCGCCGCCCATTCCTCGCTCAGCTCGCAGGCAACGAGCTGCCCGTCCGCGGCGAGACCGCGGGCGATCGCGATCGCGCTGTAGCCGGTGAACGTGCCGACCTCGACTGCTTGCCGGGCGCCGAGCAGGCGGCCGAGCAGGGTGAGCAGCCCCGCCTGCTCGACGGCGACCTGCATGAGGCTCACCGGCCCGAGGGCCGCCGTCTCGGCGGCGAGGTCACGAAGGACCGGATCCGGCGCCGGGTTGTGGGCCAGGAGGTAGCCGTAGAGGTCCGATGTGAGGGTCGTCCATTTCTCGTGCATGCCCCGACCCTAGCACCCGGGCGCGGCGATGGAAGAGCGCGGGTTGACTTGCGCCGGCGAGGCGGCCCACACTTCCCCGCCATGCCGCGGGCGCGCGTCGGTGAGCTCGAGCTGTTTTACGACGAGGAGGGTGCGGGCGAGCCCGTCATCCTCCTGATGGGGCTCGGGGGTGATCATCAGGGGTGGCACTTCGTGCGCCCCGAGCTCGCCCGCCGCCATCGCGTCGTCCTCCTCGACAACCGCGACGCCGGCGCCAGCGACGAGGCGCGGAGTCCCTACGGGCTCGCCGACATGGCCATGGACGCCGTTGGTCTGATGGACCAGCGCGGGATCGAGCGCTTCCACGTCGTCGGCGCCTCGATGGGTGGGGCGATCGCCCAGCACATGGCGCTCGTGGCACCGACGCGCATCGCGAGCCTGGTCCTGGCTTCGACCTGGGCACGAACCGACGGCTTTCTCACCGCGGTTCTCGGAACCTGGCGGCGCCTGGTGGAGATCCTCGCGCCCGAAGAGTTCCTCGCCGCGCTGTCGCCTTGGGCCTTCACGCACCGCTTTATCGCCGCGCCGACACCCGAGGTGGTGGCGCTGCAGGCGAAGCTGCGCGAGCGCGGCCCGCTCAAGTCCGTCCCCGCCTACCAGCGCCAGGTGGACGCATGCCTCGCGCACGACACGCTCGATCTCCTCGCCCTGCTCCGCACACCCACGCTGCTCCTCGTCGGCGAGGACGACATCCTGACCCCGAGCCGCTACTCGCGGGCGATCGCGGCGTCGCTCCTGAGCGCCGAGGTGATGCTCCTGCCGGGGACGGGGCACGCCTGCTTCCTCGAGACTCCCAGGCCGTTTGCGACGCGGGTGCTTCGCTTCCTCGCGCAACACCCGATCGGTTGATGCGGCTCGCCGGGCGAGCTGCGATCATCACCGGCTCGGCGAACGGGATCGGTCGGGCGGCGGCAGCGCGCTTCGCCGCCGAGGGGGCCGCCGTGCTCCTCGCCGACGTGGATGGTGCGGCCGGCGCGGAGGCGGCGGCCGCGATCCGCGCCAGCGGTGGGCGTGCCGAGTTCTTGCGGACCGACGTGACCGAAGGGCCCCAGGTGCGGGCGATGGTCGAGGCCGCAGTCGAGCGGTTCGGCCGGCTCGACATCCTCTTCAACAACGCCGGCGCGGGAAGCTTCGTCCCCTTCGATCGGCTCGAGCCGGAGGTCTGGGACCAGATCCTCGCCGTGAACCTCCGTGCCGCCTACCTCTGCTGCCGGCTGGCGTTGCCGCACCTCCGGCGGAGCGGGCATGGCGTCATCCTGAACATGGCGTCTCAGTCGGGCCTGCAAGGGCAGCCGATGAACGAGCCGTACTGCGCGGCGAAGGCCGGCGTCATCCTGCTCACCCGCTCGCTCGCGCGCGAGCTCGCGCGCGAGAACATCCGCGTCAACTGCCTCTGCCCGGGCGGCACCGACACCGCGCTGCTCCGGCGGTTCGTCGCGACGAGCGGATCGGCGGATCAGGCGCTCACCGGCCTCGGCGAGCGGGTGCCCATGGGACGGCTCGCTCGCCCCGAGGAGATCGCCGCCGCGGCGCTGTTCCTCGCCTCGGACGACGCCTCGTACGTGACCGGCGTCGCTCTTCCCGTCGACGGCGGCGCGACGGCATAGGATGAGACGCCGCTAGACTCGCTCGGCGACGCGGCTGAACGGCCACCAGCGGCGCGCGACCAGCGGCACGTCTCGCACCGCGGCGACCTGCACGCTCAGGTCGTCGCTCCCATCGAGCTGCCCGGCCCGTCGGAGGATCGCCCGGCAGGCGGCCTCGGGCGGATGGGCCTCGAGAAGCTCCTGGATGTCGTCGTCCGTGAGTGCGCCGTGGACGCCATCGCTACACTGGGCGAGCACGTCACCGGCGCGGAGCTCGAGGGAGAGCATGTCGATCGAGACGATGAGCTCGCGCCCGAGGCAGCGCGGGAGCGAGTAACGCCGCGGCTGGTCGCGCACCTGCTCCAGGGACGGAGCGCCCGGCAGATGGGCCCATACCCAGGTGTGATCCTTCGT
>VBLA01000262.1 GCA_005879245.1 Deltaproteobacteria bacterium | reverse complement strand
ATCGGCCGACGATCCGCCGGACCCTCCGGTCCTCGGCTCCGCGGGTATGGGACCGGCAGTTGATGAGCCACCCCTTGCTCAGCCCGATCAGTCGGATCCGCCGGTGGGGGGTCCTGCGGAGCGGGCCGAGGCGGCTGCGGGACGGGCCGAGGCGGCCGCGGATCGTCTCGAGGCCGCTGCCGACTCCGCGGAGGAGGCGGCGGGGCGGGCCGAGGCGGTCACGGCGCGGTTGGTGAGCGCGCACAGCGCCTCGAGGTGAGCCGAGCGCCGGCAGACCCGCTCCCACTCAGCGCCGCGGAACGGCGGCTGGCGGGTCTGCTGCGCTTCTTTGCCGCGCTGTTCCTGGTCGGCGCTCTCGCCTTCTTCGTCCGTCCGAACGGTACGCTCGCCGACCTCGACCGGGTGGGAGCTGCGCTCGGTCTCGCCTCGCTGCCCCCGCGCGACGAGCCGCTCGCCGCCGACTTCTGGCTCGCGCTCGCGGTCGCCAACATGGCGACCATCGCGACGTGCTCCTGGCTGGCGGCCGGTGACGTGCGGCGGCGGCGAGCGCTCGTCTATCCCCTCATCGTCTCGAAGCTGACCTCCTCGACGGCCGGGGTAGTCCTCTTCGTCACACGGGCGCACGCCCTGGCGTACCTTTCCGCGACCCTCGTCGACCTGCCGATCGCCGTGGTAACGGTCGCGGCCCTCCGCGCGGCCTTGCCGCCCGGCGACCCTCGCCGTATCTAGGCCGCGTATGACCCCGCAGGAGGAACTGCTCCGCATCCTCGTCCTCCGCTCCTATCTCCGCGAGGCTGGAAGGCAGTTCCGGCTCGCCTCGGGGCGGCTCTCCGACTACTACATCGAGTGCTCGCTCACGACGACCTATCACGCCGCGGCCCCGCTCATCGGCGCGCTGATCCACGGGCTCGTTCCGCCGGACGCGGTCGCAGTGGGAGGGCCCACGATGGGCGCGGATCCGTTGGCGGCCGCCGTCTGCTACCACAGCGCCCGGACGTCGCGACCCCTCTCGTGGTTCTCGGTCCGGAAGACCGCCAAGGCGCACGGTGCCCGACGCTGGCTCGAAGGCTCGGTCGTCGCGGGGGACGCGGTGGTCGTGGTCGAGGACGTCATCACGAGCGGCAGCGCGCTCGTCGACGCGGTCCGCAAGTGCGGCGAGGAAGGGCTGCGGGTGCTCGGGGCGGTCGTCCTCGTCGACCGCGAAGAGGACGACGGCCGCGCCCGTGTCGAGGCGGCGCTCGCGCCGCTCGGGGCGACCTTCCGTGCGCTCTTCACCCGCACGGAACTCGAGTACGCCTGGCGGACCGGTCGTCAGTAGAGTCCGGCCACGGCGGGACCCATGGCGCAGGTCGGCGGTCAGGCCTGCGCGAGTGCCAGCAGACCCGCGCCCGCCTGCACGGCGACGAGTCGCCGCAGCGGCAGCACCCGGAGGGCGCTCGCGCACTCGATCTCGGCAGCGAGCTCGGCGACCCGGCCGCGGAGGCTCTCGGCGAGGGTGTGTTTTCCCACCATTTCCGCGAGGCGGTAGACCTCGCCGAGGTAGAGCATGTGGTAGAACGCGCGGCACACGGTCGCGTCGAGCGCCTCGGCCCGGGTGGCCTCGCGCGCATACGCCGGAGTCCCGGCGTGCGCGCGCTCGGCGGCGAGCCGCTTGGGCGTCTTGGCGACGTAGTCGGCCACGGAGCGGGTGAGACGATGGTCCGGGGGGTCGAGCCCGGTGAAGCTCCGCGCGCACTCGGCGTGGATCGCCTCCACGCGTGCGAGCCCGGTCAGCACCGCCCCCCGCCGGGTGCACCCCGCGGGCCGGGTATCTTCGAGCCCGGGGGCCGTGTAGTAGGGCAGCTCGCAGACGAGCGAGAACACCTTGCCCAGTCGCCCGAGCCAGTCGTCCGAGCTGGTCCCCGCCCCGATCACCGGGGCGGGGTCGGTACCGAGGCTCTCGGCCAGATAGTCGTAGGTCGCATCGATGCCGAAGAGCCCGTAGACCGCGGGGGCCAGCTCGCGCAGGTAGGGGACCTCCGGCTCCCCACGGTGGAGGGGGAGCGCCTGGCTCGCGACGAGCTCGTGAAAGGCGCGAAAGAGCGCGGGCCGCTCGTGCGAAGCGTAAAAGTACACCCCGCAGAAGCCCGCGTTGTGCAGTGAATAGAGCATCCGGGGCCGCACCCGGAGCATGACGCGCATGACCGCCGCGGTTTCCTGGGCGGGTGTGGTGAAGGATAGTGTCTTGTACTCGACCGGAAAGCTCCATTCGACCTGCTCGTGATGTGGCGGTCGGTAGTAGTTGAGCGCGTACCGCAGTGGGGAGAACCCGCCCTTCAACCACCCCTCGTTCAGGACCAACCCGTCAGGATCGGAAACCTTTATCGCGTAGAGGGTGACGTCGAGCCGAGCCCGCAGCGCGTCGTCCTCGCACAGCAGGCGGCAGAGGAACTCGAGGGTGAGGGTGCCGATCGGTTCGTTCGGATGCGGCACCCCGAGGAGGAGCACGGGTGTCGCCCCGTGGCCGATGGTGAGAAGCTCGATTGGCCGTCCCTCGCTGGACGTCCCCACCGTCTCCAGCCGTGCCAGCGACGGGAACTCGCTCACCAGGGCGCGCGAACTCGCCTGGAGCTCCTCGAGGGTCAGGAACTCGTCCAGATCGGGCACCCGGGCGAGGAGCCCGGGCAGGTCGAATCCGGAATCGACGACGGCTCCTTACGGGGACGCGCCGGGCCTACCCCGCATCAGGACAGCTCCTTCGACGAGTAGCCGAGAATCCGCCGGGCGACGATCAGCTGGTTGATCTGCTGCGTACCCTCGAAGATGTCGTTGATCTTCGCGTCGCGCATCCACTTCTCGAGGAGGAGCTGACGGGAGTAGCCGAGGGGACCCAGCAGCTCCACGGCCTTCTGCGTGATCAGCGTCACCGCCAGACCCGCCTTCGCCTTGGCCATGGATGCCTCGAGGTTGTTCCGCATGCCGTTGTCCATCATCCAGGCGGCCCGCCATGTGAGCAGCCTCGCGGCCTCGAGCTGGGCCTCCATGTCCATCACGTCGCGCTCGAGGGCGGTCAGCTTGTGGGGGGGTGCACCGTAGCGGATCGTGATGCCGTGCTCGCTGAGGGTTTCGTTCACGAAGTCGAGGGCGGCACGCCCGACGCCGATGGCGCTAGCTGCCACGATCGGACGGGTAGCATCGAAGGTGGCCATCACGCCCTTGAAGCCCTCGCTCGTCTTCGGCACCTCGGGGCTCCCGAGGATGTTGGCGAGCGGCACTCGGCAGTCCTCGAACACGAGCGTCGCGGTGTCCGAGGCCCTGATGCCGAGCTTGTTTTCGACCTTCGTGACGTACATGCCGGCCGTTCCCGCCTCGACGACGAAGGCCTTGATGCCGGCCCGGCCGGCTGATCGGTCGACCGTGGCCCAGACGACGACGAATCCTTCCGACTTCTCGGCCGCCATGAGGCCGCTGGTGCAGAAGATCTTCGTGCCGTTCAGCACCCAATGTTCCCCGTGAAGCGCGCGAGAAAGCGCTCCTTCTGCTCGGGGGTGCCCGCCGCGGCCACGGCCGCGCCGCCGAGCCCGGCATTCGGGATCGACAGGTAGAGCCCGGCGTCACCCCACGAGAGCTCCTCGATCGAGACGCACATGGCGAGGTTGCGCTCCGAGGGACCGTCCTTCCGCCGATCGCCCGATCCGCCGATCGGGTTCGCGTGGGAGACCTGCCACATCGTGCGGAGGAAGTCCCACGGCTTCTCGTGCTCGCGCTCGTCGTATTCGCGGGCGATCGGTCGCATCATCTGCTCGGCGACCGCGTGCACCATTCGCTGCGTGTTCTGGACGCCTTCCGAAAGCTCGAAGTCGATCATGTGCGCTCCTCCCTATACGATCGCGAGACCATCGAAGGTGGTGAGCCCCCGGGCATTTCGCAGCCAGAGCTCCACCGGGTGCTCGCGGATGTAGCCGTGCCCGCCCAGGACCTGCACCGCGTCGTCCGTGATGCTGAGGGCGGTCCGGCTGGCATAGTCCTTGGCGAGGACGCTCTCGCGGGTGGCCGCCTCGCCGCGATCGAGTTTCCAGGCAGCTTCCCAGGCCAGCAGGCGCATGGCGTCGATCTCGATCGCCATGTTGGCGAGCTTGAAAGCGACCGCCTGCTTCTGGGCGATGGCCACGCCGAAGGCGCGCCGTTCCTTGGCGTAGTCACGTGCGTAGTCGAACGCCGCCCGCGAGAGGCCGACGGCAAGGGCCGCGATCGCCACGCGGCTGGCGTCGACCAGGCGCTGCAGATCAGCGCCCGCGCCCCCCACTCGATTCTCGGCCGGAACTCGCACCTCCTCGAAGCCGAGCGGGTAGGTCGCGAGCGCCTTGATCCCCATGTTCTTCTCGCGCTCTCCGACCGTGAGGCCTGCGCTACCACGTTCGACGACAAACGCGGCCAGGCCGTCGGACGCCGTCGCGTACACCAGGATCGCCTGCGCGTCGCTCGCGAGGGGTACCAGGCACTTCTGGCCGCTCAGCACATACTCCGTCCCCCGCCGCTCGGCCCGAGTGGCGAGTGATGTCGGGTCGAAGTCCCAACGGGGCTCGAGGAAAGCGGCGGTGCCAGCGCGAAACTCGCTGCCCGCGAATCCCGGAAGCCACCGCGCCCGCTGAGCCTCGTTGCCGAGCGCGATTAAGGGGACGGTGAGGAGTCGGGGAGCGAGGAGGTGGAGGGCGAGGGCGGCATCGCCGTAGGCGAGCTCCTCTATCAGGAGTGCGCCCGTCAAGGCGGAGTAGCTGTCCCCGTAGCCGCCGAATGCCTCCGGGATCGCGGCCTGGACGAGCCCGAGCTCCCAGCCTCGCTGGACGACCTCGTCGGGCACCTCATTTCGCTCGTCGGCCTCGCGTCCGTGGCGGCGCAGGACCTCGCGGGCGAAGCCCGCCATCGTTTCACGGATGAGCTCCTGCTCGTCCGTCGGCTTGAAGTTCACCATGTCTTGGCACCTCCTGAGGCCGCGATACCGTGGGTCGCGCCGCCGGGGGCCAGCCACGCGGCAAGCGCCTCGAGGGTCGCGTCGAGGGTCGCACGGAGGTCGATTTCCGTTCGATCCTGGTAGTGCTGTACCTCGGCCCCGATGATCGCACCGGCGATCAGCGCCGCCGCCATCTCGGGGTCGATGTCCGTCCGCATCGTGCCCTGTCCTTGCCCGCGCCGGACGAGGTCGGCGAGGAAGGCGCGCATGCGGCGGAGGATGCGCTGGAACTCGGCGGACAGGCGCGGATTGGTGTCCAGCGCCTCGATCATCAGGGTGATGATGAAGCGGCGGTGATTCGAGACGGTGGCGTGCAAGAAGCAGGCGTCGACCACGCGGCGGAGAGCGGCTTGCGCGTCGCCGGCCACGGTCACCGCCTCGAGGACCTGCTTCTCGAAGCCGCCGATGCGGTCCTTAACCGCCGAGAATAGCAGGTCTTCCTTGTCGCGGAAGTGGTAGTAGACCGCGCCCTTCGTCACTCCGGCGGCGCGCGCGATGCGCTCGATCGAGGTGCCCTGGTAGCCGAGCCGCGCAAAGCAGTCGATGGCGGCGGCCATGAGCTGCTTGCGCGACGGCTCGCGCTTCTGAACTCGCGGGCGGCGCCCCCGCGGAGACATACTGAACGTTCAGTATCTTTGTTGACGCGATCTGTCAATACGGGCGAGCCATTGCTGGCGTTTTACGAGACTCCGGCGCTACATCCACGCGCCGCCGTCGATGCGCAGCACCTTGCCGGTCACCCAGGCGGCATCATCCGAAGCCAGGAAAACGGCCGCTCGACCGATCTCGGCGGGCTCACCGGCTCGTCCGAGGGGGATCGTCTGCAGGATCGCCTCGCCATGGAAGCGCAACAACCGCTCGCCCATGTCCGAGCGAACGACCCCCGGCGCGATGGCGTTCACGCGTACGCCGTCGCTCGCGACCTCCTTGGCAAGGACCTTCATCAGGGCGTTCACCCCGGCCTTGGCCACGTAGTAGGGAGCGCCCCCCGGCCCGGTCATGTCGGCACCGATCGACGAGATGAACAGTACGACGCCTCGCCGAGCGATGACGTGAGGGATCGAGGCGCGGGCCGTCCAGAAGGCCCCGTCCAGGTCGGTGGCCAGCACGCGACGCCACTCGGCGGGATCGGTCTCAGCGACCAGAGCGACCCGGGCCGCCACCCCGGAGTTGGCGACGGCAACGTCGAGGGCTCCGAGGAACGTCACCGCCTCCGCGACCGTTCGCTCCACGGCGTCGCGATCCGCCACGTCGGCCTGCAGAACGACCGCGCGCCGGCCGAAGGCGCGTACCTCGGCCGCCGTTTGCTCCGCCGCCTCCCGGTCGCGGCGGTAGTTGATCGCGACGTCGGCCCCCTCGCGAGCGAACTCGAGCACGATACCCCGGCCGATGCCCCGGCCACCTCCGGTCACGAGTGCCGTCTTGCCGTCGAGCTTTCCCATCTCACCGGGTCTCCTGGTCGCTGTCGAGCGGCTTCGCTTCCTGCTCCGGACATGGCACGTCGCCAGCCGTGCCGCCACCCGACTTGAGCACCCTTCCGCCCGCGCCAGATGCGTCGCCGCGCCCGGCACGTTCGACGCCGAACGGCTAAGGGGGGGTCAGAACCTCGCCCGAGTCCGCCAGGACGGTCATGAGGTTGTCGCGCACCTCGGCGAAACCCGCCCCGAGTGCGAGGCGAACCATGCGTGTGCTCTCCCGGTAGGTGAGGGTCCCCGGCTCGAGGGCGGTCACCATCGCGGCGTGGTCGGCGAGGACGCCGATCTCCCCAAGTGCCCCCTGCGCCGTCACCTCGCGCACCTCGGTGTCGACGAGCTCGCGTTCCGGTGTGTAGACGCGTAGGCGAAAGAGCTGCATCCACCTCAAGTCCCGCGGGGCCCTCATGCTGCCATCTTACGGGCCTTCTCGATGACGTCATCGATGGTGCCCACCATGTAGAAGGCCTGCTCGGGGAGATCGTCGTGCTTCCCCTCGACCACCTCCCGGAAGCCACGAATGGTCTCCGGGAGCGGGACGTAGACGCCCTTGAATCCGGTGAACTGCTCGGCGACGTGGAAGGGCTGCGACAGGAACTTCTGGATCTTCCGTGCCCGTGAGACGGCGGCCTTGTCGTCTTCGGAGAGCTCATCCATGCCCAGGATCGCGATGATGTCCTGCAGATCCTTGTAGCGCTGGAGGACCACCTGCACTTGTCGCGCCACCCGGTAGTGCTCCTCTCCGACGACGGCCGGATCGAGGATGCGCGAGGTCGAATCGAGCGGATCCACGGCCGGATAGATGCCGAGCTCCGCGATCTGTCGGGAGAGCACGGTCGTCGCGTCGAGGTGCGCAAAGGTGGTGGCGGGCGCCGGGTCGGTCAGATCGTCGGCCGGTACGTAGATCGCTTGCACCGAGGTGATGGAGCCCTTCTTGGTCGTGGTGATGCGCTCCTGGAGCTCCCCGATGTCGGTGGCGAGCGTCGGCTGATAGCCGACCGCGGAAGGCATGCGCCCCAGGAGGGCGGATACCTCGGAGTTTGCCTGCACGAAGCGGAAGATGTTGTCGATGAAGAGGAGAACGTCCTTCCCCTCGTCGTCGCGAAAGTATTCCGCCACGGTCAGCGCCGAGAGTCCCACCCGCGCGCGCGCACCAGGGGGCTCGTTCATCTGCCCGTAGACCAGCGCGGCACGCGAGATGACGGGGTTGCCGTCCGAGAGCTTCGA
>VBLA01000261.1 GCA_005879245.1 Deltaproteobacteria bacterium | reverse complement strand
GTTCCCATGGCCCGTAGAGTATAATGTCAGATCCCGTAGTTGGCACTTCGCATGTACGAGAACGAGCCTGATACGAACCGCAAGGCGGTGCTGGTCGCGGTCCAGCGGTCGCACGTCGAGGACGTGGAATTCGCCGAGTCGCTGGCCGAGCTGCGGCGCCTGGCGAAGACGCTCGAGTTCGAGATCGCCGGGACGTGTACGCAGCGGCGCCCGACCTTCCATGCGGGGACCTACCTTGGCTCCGGGAAACTCGTGGAGCTGAAGGTCCTGCTCGAGAGGAGCACGGCAGACACCATCCTCGTGGATCACGAGATCAGCCCGTCGCAGGCGCGCAACCTGGAGAAGGCAACGCGCGCGGTGGTGATGGACCGCACGGCAGTGATTCTGGAGATCTTCCACCGGCACGCGCGGTCGCGGGCCGCCAAGGCGCAGGTGGAGATCGTTCGCCTCCAGTACATGGCCCCGCGCTTGCGCGAGCAGGCGATGGGGAGGGACCGGCAGCGCGGCGGCATCGGTGGCAGAGGGGCGGGCGAGTCGAACCTGGAGCTCGACCGTCGCAAGATCCGTGACCGCGTCGCTGAGCTGACCGCCGAGCTGTCGTCGCTCGAGCAGGAGCGGCGCACGCAGCGGGCGCGGCGCCGGGACCTCGCCCGCGTCGCACTGGTCGGCTACACGAATGCCGGCAAGTCGACGCTGATGCGCGCGCTGACCGGCAGTGAGGCATACGTCGCCGACAAGCTGTTCGCCACGCTCGACACGACCGTGCGCACGCTCGTGCCGGAGACGCGGCCGCGGATCCTCGTGGCCGACACCGTCGGGTTCATCAAGAGCCTGCCGCACGGCCTCGTGGCCTCCTTCAAGAGCACCCTCGCCGAGGCGCTCGAGGCGTCGCTCCTGGCGCACGTCGTCGATGCGTCGGACCCCGGCTTCGAGCGGCAGCTCGAGGTCACCACCGAGGTGCTCACCGAGATCGGCGCTGGCGAGGTGCCGCGCCTGCTCGTCTTCAACAAGATCGACCGGGTCGGGGACGAGGTCGCCCGGAAGGAGGCGGTGGCTGCGCTGTTGGCGCGCTGGCCCGACGCCCTGGTCATGTCGGCCAAGTCCGAGGCCGACGTCGCGCGGCTCCACGCGGAGCTTGCGGCGTTTTTCACCCACGATCTGGTGGAGGCGGAGCTGCGCGTCCCGTGGGACCGGCAGCAGTTGCGCGGCGAGATCTTCGCCGCCTGTGAGGTCGTCGAGGAGCGCACGGAAGCCGACGCCGCCGTGTTCCGTGTGCGGGCGCACCGCGAGACGATCGCAAGGCTCGGTCTGCGGTAAGTAGCTCTGCACACCATGCGTCGTCTCCTGCTTCGCTTCCTCGGTGTGCTCGCGGCCGGCGTACTCGTGTGCTGGCGGGCCACGCTGCGCGTCCGCGTGGAGGACGACCCACGCCCCGGGCTCCGAGCCGCTGGGCGTCGCTATGTCTACGCGATCCTCCACGCCCAGCAGCTGAGTTTCATCCTCTTGAGTGACGACGTGCCGATTCTCGCCATGGTGTCCGCCTCACGGGATGGCGACTGGCTCGTCCCACTCTGCCGCGTGCGCCGGATCATCCCCGTGCGGGGCTCGACCGGGAAGCGGGGAGTGGACAAGGGCGGTCGTGCAGCGCTTGCCAAGCTGGCCGATGGGGTTCGCAAAGGCCTGCCCGCGCTCCTCGCAGTCGACGGGCCGCGCGGGCCGCGCAGCAGCGTCCACTGGGGCGTCGTTGACCTCGCGCGGGAGACCGACGCTTGCATCGTGGTGGCGGGCGTGTTTCTTCCCGCGAACCGCTTCATCCTCGGTCGGACCTGGGACCGGACGCAGCTCCCACGCCCGTTCTCCACGCTCACCGGCCGATTCAGAGCTCCCATCGATCCGCGCGACTTCGATGACCCGGCCAGCCTGCACGCACGTGCCGCCGCGGAGCTGCTCGCCCTGGAGCAGGCCTTCGATCCCGACGAAGCGCAGCACGCGGGGCGCGAGTCCGCGAGCGGGGGATGCAGCTCGCCGCCCGCCCGCGCGGCATCCAGACCTGACTCGCCTGAATCGTCGTCTTGCCCGGTCACTACGACTCCGATACGCTGCGCGTGAGCCCGTTCACAGCCCCGCAGCGCGACCTGTGCGGGGGGCCCTGCCCCTACCCACGTGTGCTTGGCGCGGACTCCCAAGGAGGACCGTGCCATGAGCGAAACCCACGACATATGTCGCACCCCTGAGGCGAGGAGAGAGCTATGCTCGGGGACCTGAATCGCGTCATCGAGCAGGTCAGCAAGGAGAAGGGGATCGACCGCGAGATCATCGTCAAGGCGCTCGAGGAGGCGATGCTGTCGGCGGCCAAGAAGACCTTCGGCCACGAGAAGAACATCGAGGCCAAGTTCAAGCCCGACGTGGGCGAGGTGGAGCTCTTCGAGATCAAGACGGTGGTCGAGCAGGTCGAGGATGCGGGGAATCAGGTGACGCTCGCCGAGGCGCGCGAGAAGCTCGATCCGGACGCCGAGATCGGGGACGAGCTACTCGCCAAGCTGCCGGCGGAGAAGTTCGGTCGAGTCGCGGCCCAGGCCGCCAAGCAGAACATCATCCAGCGCGTGCGCGATGCCGAGCGTGACATCGTCTACAACGAGTTCAAGGGTCGCAAGGGCGAGCTCGCCTCCGGCATCGTGCAGCGGTTCGAGAAGAAGAACATCATCGTCAACCTGGGACGGACGGATGCCATCCTGCCGGAGCGAGAGCAGATCCCGCGCGAGCGCTACCGGCAGGGCGACCGTATCCGGGCCTACATCCTCGACGTCGAGCTGAGCAGCAAGGGACCGCAGATCATCCTCTCACGGACCCATCCGGGTCTGCTCATCAAACTCTACGCACAGGAGGTCCCCGAGATCTACGAGGGCATCGTCGAGGTGAAAGGGGCGGCCCGCGAGCCCGGCGGGCGGGCGAAGATCGCCGTGATCTCGAACGACACCGACGTGGATCCGGTGGGGGCGTGCGTGGGTATGCGGGGGACCCGGGTGCAGGCCGTCGTGCAGGAACTGCGGGGTGAGAGGATCGACATCGTCCTCTGGCGGAGCGATCCGGCCGAGTACGTCTGCCGCGCGCTCGCGCCCGCCCAGGTCTCGAAGATCATCATGGACGAGGACGGGCGGGCGATGGAGGTGATCGTCCCCGACGATCAGCTCTCTCTCGCCATCGGGAAGAAGGGCCAGAACGTGCGGCTCGCGTCCCAGCTCACGGGCTGGAAACTCGACCTGCGGAGCGAGTCCGAGGCGGAGGACGAGGCACGGCGGGCGCGCGCCTCCCTCACGGCCATTCCCGGCGTCGGCGACGTGACCGCCGAGCTGCTCTACCAGGCCGGATTCAAATCGGCCGAGGAGCTGGCCGCGTCCGACGAGGAGACGGTGGCGGAGATCGAGGGCATCGGGCCGGAGCGAGTCGGTGGGATCCTCGCGGCGACTCGGGCGCACCTCGAGCAGAAGCGCGCGGAAGAGGCAGCTCTCGCCGCGGCGGCGGCATCGGCAGCCCTTGCCGCGGCGGCGGCATCGGCAGCCCTTGCCGCGGCGGCGGAGGTCGCGGCCGGCGACCCGGAGGTCGAGGCCGTCCCGGCCGAGGTGCTGGTCTCGGAGGAGAGGGGGGAATGAGCGCAGCCCGATCCCCGCGCGGGCGGGGACGCTCGTCCCGTCATGCCGAGGGTTCCCGCCGTAGCGCCCGCCGCAGGCGGGGGGCATCCACGTCGAGCGCGTCGCAAAGGTTCTCGAAGCTGAACGGCCACGCGCGGCCTGCGCTCGAGGCGTAAGCCTTCGCCTGCCGAGTGTGCCTGAGGTTTCTGGGTAGCGTGTGGCCCGCTCGCCAAGCCGAATCGATTGCATCCCATGGCCCACCGCTGAATCGCGAATCATGAAAGCGGCCTTGCGCGGTGCGCTTCGGCTTCACGCTGTCCCGCGTGCAGCTCGGCCCAGAAGCGGGCGCGCGCCTCGGCCCAACGTTCACCCTGTTCCTTGTTCGCGGCGCTGGGATCGGCTTCTCGTCGCCACAACGATCTCCAAGAGCGCGCTAGTGCCTGGCGCAGACGGCTGTGCATCCTAGTTCCCCCGCTCGAATTCGGGCGGTTGCCATCCGGTGTCGTGGCACGCGGTACACGTCGCGAACACGGTCTTCAGGGCGGCGTGGTAACCGACGAGCCCCCAGGTTTCTCGGCGGAGATCCACATCGAGCGGATGCGCATGCCCGACCTCCGTCGGGATCGACTTGCCGCAGTGGGCGCAGACGGTGCGGAGCGTGGGATTGCCCTCGGCTCGGTAGGCGCTGCCCTTACTCGGCATGATGGGCGTCCAGCTCGCTACGCACCAGGTGCAGCTGCGCCGGTCGGCGCACCCGGGCGCGGGCGGGCGCCGGGGAGGTGATCGCTGCGCCGTGGAGATCGATCAGGTGGCGGTCGCGCGCGACCCAGCGCCGGATGAGCAGCTTACCACGATCCCCGGTGCACCAGAGCTTGCCGCTGATGTGTCCGCGCGGGAGCCAGACACTCTTCTCCCCGATGCGGCAGAGCAGGGCGGGAGCCGTGGACCTGAGGACCCGGACGTCCGGGAACGCCACCAGAGTATCGGCGTCGTCCATGAGCATGGCACGATTCTCCTTCCGGAGTCCGCGCCAAGCACACGTGGGTAGGGAGCGGGGCCCCTGCACAGATCGCGCTGCGGGGCTTTGAACGGCCTCAGGGGGGGGACTGTATCGGATTCGCGCTGACGGCGCAACGCGCGAGCGCACCCTCGCGGGTGAAGTCCTTGGCCGGCGGCTCCCAATCTGGGGGCTCGCGGCGCTCTCCCGGGTGAGAGCACTCGTCGGCAGGGCGTTCAGCCTCGAGCCGGGATTGACGGTGGGTGGGGTAGGTATATGGTCTCTTCACCCCGCTGGTACGTCCGCGCGCGGCTCCCACGAACGCGCCAACGAGCGACGCGTTCGGCGTCGATTCCTTCTCGCGAGCCGCGCTGCAGTCGTGATGGACCAGGCAGGGTATCCGTGGAGTCGGCGGAGATGACCGAGACATGGAGGGGCTGAGGTCGGTCATGGTGTCGCTCTTCGCTCTCCTCCTCGCTCCGCATCAGCCTGCGCGACGACGTGGACCCTCGCTCGGTCGAGGTACAGATCGCAGGTCGGGACGCGACGGTCGTGGCGCGGACGACCCGTGGGGCTGAGATCCGCTCGAGCACGTTCGCACTGCAGGAGGCGGCGACCGGGGAGGGTGCCGTCGCGGAGTACCGGGACGGGTGGCTGACGATCACGCTCCGGAAGAAAGAGGCACCTCCCTGACCGCTTCGATTTCCGGTAGCGGTGTGGGGGGTAGGAGACGCACGTCCATCGTCGTGACGGTCGTGCGCGTTCCGGTCGGTTGGTCGAGCAACCGATGGGTCAAGGCGAGTTGGTGCCGCTCGGCGACGGGGTCCGGGGTGGAATGGACGGGCGGCGCCGCGGCCCGATCGTCGCGCCGGACGATCACCTGAACGCCGCGCTTGCCGAGCCGAGCGAATTGGCGCTGCACCCGGGCGATGCCCTCCGTGGTGCTCGCCCCGACCGTCACCTCGAGCCGCGCCCCACGGCCCGCCCGCACCGCGTCCTCGGCGATCGTCTCGGCGGTGTACGGCGTGAGCCAGCCCGTCCGCTCGAGAGTGCCGCTCGACTCGCCTGTGGCGGGCACGATGCGCACCCAGAAGCGAGCCGGCCCTTCCGCTCCGCGCGCCTCCGCCTCGCAGCGCGCGCGGATGAGGAGGTTGGTAGCAGCGATGAGATCGCCGTACGTACGCACCTCATCGAGGATGCGTTCCGGCACCACGATCGCGAACTCGCCTTCGAGCGCCATCGATAGCTCGACGAGATCGAGGGAATCGGCGGCCAGATCGTCACGCAGGGAGACGTCGGCGACGAGTTCCTCGACTCCCACGCCAAGATGTTCGACGACCAGGCGCCGAACGTGCGGTTCCACGAATTCGTGCATCCCCCACGTCCCCAAGCCCGCCGGAACCCGTGGCAGGGACTGACGCGGGCATGCGGGCCATCGGATCACCGGCCCACCTTCCCCACGATGTCCCTCACGGTTGTTACTCAGTCTGACCGCTGGCCGAACGGTCGCCTGGAATCCCGGGATTCCCCCCCCGCTTGCGGCGACACGGGCTCCGGCGCCGAGGGGCTAGGCCCACTGCGTGCTGACGCGGGGATGGCCCGTGAGCTACGCACGTTGGCGGCGTGCGAGTGCTGGCCGAACCGACGGCCGGACTCCGCGAACTCCCCGACTCGAAGCGGCGCGGCACCGACGGCCGGCGGAGGCAGCGTGGTGGGTACCGACGGGACGGCGGCCACCGTACTGCGGAGGTTGCCGACCGGGAGCCAGCCTTCGAGACCGGAGTCCGTCGCGCGGACGCGGTACCGCGTGCCGCCGGCCCAGCCCGGCCGCCAGGCGAGAATCGCGACTTCTGTGCCGTCGCCCAGGCTCATGAGCGGCCTCGTGCCGGCCTCGTCCGTCAACGCGACGCGCGCCGGTCGCTCGTCTGCGCAAGCCACATATACCCGTCGCCCGACGGGGAAGACGGCAACGCGGATACGGACCGGCGCGGGCGCGCGAAGCGGGCCCCGAGGAAATCCCATCGTAACCTCCCGGTAGCGGCCTTAGCAGACGCCAACCGCGCGGAGGCCTTTCGGGCGCGAGGCGGTCTCGGACTGGAAGTCGGAAGGGAAAATCCGCCGAAGTCACCCGAGACGAAAAAATTAGTTTACGCTCAACCAGCTTCTGTGTCAAACTTTATTACGCACTTTTCACGTGCTCGACGCGCTCGTGCGTTGCGCCGGCAGGGCGAATCCGATACAGTCCCCCCTGAGGCCGTTCAAAGCCCCGCAGCGCGATCTGTGCAGGGGCCCCGCTCCTACCCACGTGTGCTTGGCGCGGACTCCGGAGGGAGAATCGTGCCATGCTCATGGACGACGCCGATGCCCTCGTGGCGTTCCCGGACGTCCGGGT
>VBLA01000260.1 GCA_005879245.1 Deltaproteobacteria bacterium | reverse complement strand
ATGGAGATCAAAGGTCGTGACCTCGTCGGCGGGGTGCCGAAGACGGTCGAGATCACCGACGAGGAGATCCGTGATTCCCTGCTCGAACCGATCAATCAGATCGTGGAAGCCGTGCGCATCGGTCTCGAGCGCACCCCGCCCGAGCTCGCCTCGGATATCGTCGACAAGGGCATCGTGCTCGCCGGCGGCGGTGCGCTGCTCCGCAACCTCGATACGCTGCTGCGCGAAGAGACCGGTCTGCCGGTCATGCTCGCCGACGATCCGCTCACTGCCGTGGTCATGGGAGCCGGCAAGGTGCTGGATGAGCTCTCCCTGCTCAAGGACGTCGCCATTTCCTAGACGCTCCCGAAACTGTGGGAGGCCGAGCGCGAAAGCGCTCATGCCTGCCGACGGGGTCCGGGGGCAACGGAGGAGCGGAGCGCCCGAGCGCGAGCACCGGACGGGCCCCCGGTAGCGTTGGACTTCATCCGCCGCAACCGCGTCTTCCTGACCTCGGCGCTCTGCCTGCTGCTGGCCGCGGGCCTCGCGGTCAGGACTGGCCGGCAGCGCACTCGCGCCGACCGGCTCGGGCGGTTCTTCCTCGAGGTCATGGCCCCCCTCCAGCGATCGACTGCTGCCGTCGACCTCGCCGTCGTCTCCGCCTGGCGGCGCGCCGTCGATCTCGTGCGAGCGCGGAACGAGAACGTGACGCTGCGGGCTCGTGTCCAGCAGCTCGAGGAGGCGGGCGACCGGCAGTCGGAGCTCGAGATCGAGAACACCCGGCTCCGCGGCCTTCTCGATTTCCGCCGGACGCTGCAAGGGGACATCCTCACCGCCCGGGTCGTCGGCCGCGATGCCACCGGCCTGGCGCGGACGCTCGTCATTGATCGCGGCGAGGAGGACGGTGTCGTGAAGGGGGCGGCGGCGGTGGCGCCCGAGGGGATCGTGGGTCAGATCTTCCTCGCCAGCCGGCACGCCGCGCGCATCCTCCTGGTCTCCGATCACAACAGCGGGGTCGACGCGCTCGTGCAGCGGACGCGGGCGCGGGGCATCGTGCAGGGCACGATCGACAGCGGGTGCGGGCTCAAGTACGTGAAGCGCACCGAGGACGTGCAGGTCGGAGACACGATCGTCACGTCGGGGCTCGACGGCATCTTCCCCAAGGGGTTGCCGATCGGCCGGGTGGTGACGGTCGACAAGCGAGGTCAGGGTCTCTTCCAGTCCGCCGAGGTGGCGCCACGGGTGGACTTCGACCGGCTCGAGGAAGTTCTGGTGGCGCGCGGGTCGTTCACGCTGATAGAGGAGGCGCCGGCCCCGCCGGAGGAGTGACTCGGTGCGGAGCTTTCTGGCGCTTGCCGCGCCCGGGGTTGTCGCCATGCTCCTCCAGACGGTAGTCTTCCCGGCGCTACCGTACCTGCCGGTCCGGCCAGACCTGATCCTCGTGCTCGCCGGCTACCTGGGCGTCCGCCACCACAATGCGGGCGGCGCCTTGGGAGCGTTCACCCTCGGCTATTTCCTGGACACGTTCTCCGGCACGATCCTCGGGATGCAGACCTTCGCGATCAGCGCGGCGTACGTGGCGATGACCATCATGGCCCGCCACCTCTGGATGGAGCGCGGCCTGCCCCTCATGGCGACGGTGTTCGTCGGCGGCTGCGTCCAGGGGCTCGCCGCGGTCGCGGTCGCCGCCCTGGTGGCAACTCGGGCGCCAGTCTGGCAACACGTGGTACGCTACGGCTTTCTGGAGGCAGCGGCAGCGGCGCTCGTGGCGCCAGCGGTATTCCGGTGTGTCACCTGGGAGAAGCGCCTCCTGGGCCTCGGGTGACGTGCCGGGGCGGCACCCACCCGTCATCTCCCGGGAGATCCCGCCCGATCTACAGATCCGCATCGTGGTTGCCGTGGCCGTCGCCTATGTCGCCTTCAGCCTGGTGGGGGTCCGGCTCTGGTACCTGCAGCTCGAGCGCGGCGCCGAGATGCGCTCGCTCTCGGAGCACAACCGGATTCGACTCGTCCGCCTGCCCGGCTCGCGCGGCGTGGTCTACGACCGCAACGGCGATATCCTGATCGACAACCGACCCTCCTTCGACGTGGTCTTCGTGCCGGAGGACGCCCGCGACCGGCGCAAGACGCTGCAGAATCTGGCGCACTACCTCGGCGATACCGAGCCCTCGATCCACCAGGCGGTGCGCGCCCCGAGCAAGCGCCCGCCGTACGAGGGCATCGTGCTCCGGCGCGACGTCGACTGGGAAGGCGTGGTGGCGCTCGAGACCCACCAGCTCGACCTGCCCGGCGTCTCGCTCCAGGTCGTCCCGCGGCGATTCTATCCGTACGGCCCGCTCGCCGCCCACCTCCTCGGCTACGTCGGCGAGGTGAGCGAGGGGGAGCTCCGCGATGGGGTGAGCAGCTATCGGCTCGGCGACCTCGCCGGCAAGGCGGGTCTCGAGAAGTCCTGGGACAACGATCTCCACGGGACCGCGGGTGGCGAGGAGGTCGAGGTCGACGCGCTCGGCCGCCGCGTGCGGGTGCTACAGCAGGTCCCCGACATGCCCGGAAACACGCTCACCCTCACGCTCGACCGCGACCTCCAGGAGACGGCCGAGAACGCCCTCGGTACGTCCGACGGGGCGATCGTCGCGCTCGATCCGCGGAACGGCGAGGTGCTCGTCATGGTGTCCCATCCAGCCTACGACGCGAACATCTTCGCGCGCGGCATCCGCCGCGACGAGTGGCGCGCGCTGGTCCAAGATCCCAAGCACCCCCTGACCAACCGCGCCGTGCAAGGGCAGTTCCCGCCCGGCTCGACGTTCAAGATCGCGGTGGCGGCCGCGGCGCTCGAACGGGGGGTGGCGACGCCGTCGACGAGCGTCTCCTGCAGCGGTGGTATCCCGTTCGGCAACCACTTCTTCCGGTGCTGGCGGAAGGGTGGACATGGGACGGTGAGCTTCCACACGGCGATCGTGCAGTCGTGCGACGTGTTCTTCTACACGATGGGTCAGCGGCTGGGCGTGGACCCGATCGCCGAGTACGCCCGCCGTCTCGGGCTCGGGTTGCCGACCGGCATCGGTCTCGAGCACGAGAAGACCGGGACCATCCCCGACACGCAGTGGAAGCGCCGTCGCTTCGACCAGCCGTGGTTCTCCGGCGAAACGCTCTCGGTCGCCATCGGCCAGGGATACGTGACGGCGACCCCGCTCCAGATGGCGAACTTCGTCGCGACGGTCGCGAATGGCGGCACCCGCTATCGTCCACGCTACGTGAAGCGGATCGACGCGCCCGACGGCACCAACCGGACGGAGACCGCGCCGGAGATCCTGGGTCAGGCCGACCTGAAGGCGTCCACCCTGGCGCAGCTCCACTCCGCCATGCGCGACGTCGTGATGAACGACAGCGGCACGGGGAAGAAGGCGCGCGTCGTCGGTATCGAGGTCGCGGGCAAAACGGGCAACTCGCAGGTGGTCACGATGGGGGAGGACCGCGAACGATCCAACAAGGGCGCCGAAGCGACGCGCGACCACGCATGGTTCATCGCGTTCGCGCCGGTCGAGGCGCCCGAGATCGCCATCGCCTGCATCGTCGAGCACGCGGGGGGCGGAGGCGGTGCGATCGCGGCGCCGATCGTCCAGCAGATCCTGGCGCACTACTTCTCGCGGTCGCAGGGGCCGCCCGCCTCGCCGTCGCAGCAGGCCACGGCCCCGGGCAGGGAGACACCCCATGCATTTTGACCGGCGTTT
>VBLA01000259.1:1035-6268 GCA_005879245.1 Deltaproteobacteria bacterium | reverse complement strand
TCTGATCGGGCTCGCGGTCCTGAACCTCGGGAACGGTGCCTGGATGCTCGCCGACCCCGCGGGCTGGTATCACAATCTGCCGGCGGCGGTGCCGGACACCGGGCCCTTGAACGAGCACTTCGTGCGGGACATCGGGTCGGTGTTCGTGATGATGGGCGTCGCGCTCGTGTGGGCGGCGCTCAGCCCCCCGGCCCGCCTACCGCTCGTCGCCATGGTCGCCCTCTTCAACGTGCTCCACGCCCTCGTCCACGTCGTCGACACCCTGCGCGGCCGGCTGCCGGCCTCGCACTGGGCGATCGACTTCCCCGGCGTCTATCTGCCGACGCTGATCGCCGTCGTCGTGACGGGTCTGCTTGCCCGACGCCGCCCGCGCGCGGCGTTCTGAACCGGAAAGGAGAGAGCATGCGCATTGCGCCGATCGAGAAGCCGAAGGGACTCCTCACCCGCATCGCCTACTGGATGAGCCGCCGGCAGCTCGGCAAGGTGATGACTCCCCTGAAGGTCGTCTTCGCCCGCATTCCGGGAACCATCTTCCACGAGTATGCGCTCGTGCGGATCCTGGAGGGGAACAAGCTCAAGCTCGACCCGATGCTCCGCTTGCTGGTGCAGCACCACGTCGCACGCCTGAACGGGTGTGGATTCTGCGTCGACATCGGACGAGCAGCCGCGGTGCAGCATCGGGTCGACCTCGGGAAGATCGATGCGGTCTCGGAGTACCGCGGGAACCCGCTCTTCAGCGAGCGGGAGCGGGCAGCGCTCGCCTACGTCGAGGAGGCGACGCGCAACAAGCGGGTGGCCGATACGACGTTCGAGGTGCTGCGCCGCCACTTCGACGAGCGCGAGATCGTGGAGATCACGTGGCTCTGCGCGGTGGAGAACTACTTCAACCTCGTGAACCTTCCCCTCGAGATCGAGTCGGACGGCCTGTGCGCCATCGCAACGCGGCGGAGGGCCGCCTAGCCGCCATCGCCCGCCGGATCGCTGACTCCCTGCCGCACCGATACCTCGATCTGCCCAACATTTGGGCAGCGAGGTCGCCGGTATACGTCCAACTCCAGATGTAGGAGGCCGACCGGGGATGGTCGGCCTCTTGCATCGGACGGGCACCATGGTCGCCGGCAGGCCGTTCGGGCCGCGCGAGTGGCGTCGGACCCGTCCGCCTGGTCCCGGAGAACCCGTGAGCGAGCCGCGCTCGACCGATATCGAACGCAACATCGCCCAGTGTCGGGTGATGCTGTCGGTCGCGGCGTTCGTCACGGTGTACATCGACCCGACCCGACCCACCCTGATGCGCCTCGCGGGGGGACCCTTCACGCTGGACCCGTGGGCTCTCGCGGTGATGCTCTCGCACCTCGCCTACAGCCTGTCGATCTTTCTCAGGGTGGGGCGAGTCGGCTCCCCGAAGCGGCTCGCCATGGTGTCGACGTGGGCGGACGTCCTCTCCGGCGCGGCCATCGCGCTGGTGACGGAGGGCGCCAACAGTCCGTTCTACGTCTTCTTCGCTTTCGCCGTCGTGGCAGCGGGCTTCCGGGGAGGCCTGCGACTCGCTTTGCTGGTGACGGTCGTGAGTGTGGTGCTCTACATGAGTCTCATCGTCCTTCTCCGGCCGGAAGGCGTGAGCTTCTACATCATGCGCCCCGTCTACCTCGCCATCACGGGCTACCTGGTGGGATACCTCGGCGAGCAACGGCTGATCGTCGAGTCACGACTCCGCGACCTCGAGACCGCGACCCAACGTGAGCGCATCGCGCGGTCGCTGCACGACGAGTTCGTGCAGGCCCTCGCCGGCGTCAACCTGCGACTGGAGACCTGTCGCGAGCTTCTCCGCCGCGGCGCTCTCGAGAAGGCGCTCGTGGAGCTGACGGAGCTCCAGGCGGGTGTGAACCGTGAGCACGACGACCTTCGGGCGTACATCCGCTCCCTGGTCGATCTCGAGAGCCCCAGGGCGCCGCGTATGCTGGATCGACGGACGCGTTTCTCCGTCCAGGCGCAGTTCGACGGGTCGCTCCTGCTGGTCGAGCATGCGCTCCAGATCGTCTTGGAGGGTGCCCGCAACGTCGGACGTCACGCCCGTGCAGATTCCGCGCTGATCAACGTCGATGCGAATGCCGCGCGGGTACGCATCACCATCGACGACGACGGGGTCGGCTTTCCCGCGGGGGCGACCCCTCCGTGGTCCATCGCCTCGCGGGCGGCCGAGCTGGGGGGTGCGGTGCGCCTGGGCGGAGGGGATCGACCGGGCGGGCACCTCGAGGTCGAGCTGCCGGAGGCCTGACATCGATGCCGACCCCGCTCCGGCTCATCGTCGCGGACGATCACGCGCTCTTCCGTCAGGGGCTCCGGTCGATGCTGACGAACCTCCACCCCGACGTGTCGGTCGTGGGCGAGGTCGACCGCGTGTCGGAGGTGGTGCCCGCGCTCGACAGGACGCCGTGTGACGTCCTCCTGCTCGACCTGCAGATGGAGCGGAATGCGCTCGCGGACATCGAGGGTTTTGCCCGTCGTGTCCGCGTGGTGGTGGTCACGGCTAGCCAGCAGGCGGCGGAGGCTTTGGCGGCCATCCGTGCCGGTGCGCGCGCCGTCGTCTTCAAACGATTCGCCGTCGAGACGTTGATGGACGCTCTGCGCGCCGTCACAGCCGGGGACGTGTGGCTGCCGCCCTCGCTGCAACGCGAGCTGACGGCCCCGATGTCGGAGCCCGCCACCAAGGCGCTCACCCCCCGCGAGCGGGAGATCGTACGGCTGGTCGCGCTCGGCTTCCACAATCCAGAGATTGCGAAGCAGCTCTCGATCGGCGAGGTCACGGTGAAGACGCACATCAACAACGTCTTCCACAAGCTGAAGATCCGGGATCGGGTCGGTCTCACGCTCTACGCGCTGCGGCTGGGGCTGATCGGAATTCACGAGAAGGTACACTAAAGCGTCCGCTTCGCAGCGGCGGTCGCTCTGCCTCCACGCGCGGCTGCCCAACGAACGCGCACGTCACGCACACGCGTTGGGCGGGGCAGTGATCGAACATCGTGGTGCCTCCTCGATTTCTGGGCCTGGCTCCACCCCTAGTCTGACGTAATCTCCATCCCTGGTTGGACTGGCACCTCCATTGCTGAGTTCGCACCGGGATGAAGCGGATCGACGCGATCATCAAGCCGTTCAAGCTCGATGAGGTGAAGGAAGCCCTTTCGAAGACCGGAGTCACCGGCATGACGGTGGAGGAGGTCAAGGGCTTCGGACGACAGAAGGGCCACACGGAGCTCTATCGCGGCGCTGAGTACGTGGTGGATTTCCTGCCCAAGATACACATCACCCTGCTGGTGCCGGATGAACGGGTGAAGGAGACGGTGGACGCCATCATCGGAGGGGCGCGCACCGGGCGGATCGGGGATGGGAAGATCTTCATCACGGCCGTGGATGACGTGGTCCGCATCCGCACCGGAGAGCGCGGACCCTCGGCGGTCTAGCGCACAAGGAGGGAGCATGGGCTCGACGTCGGCACAGGGTTGGTATCTGTTCGCGTTTCTCCTCGGGTTCACACTGGCCCCGGCGGGGCTGGTCGCCCTCGGCTGGCCGGTGGCGCTGCTCGGCTTCGGGCTGCTGGCTGTTGCCTTCGGCGGCTTCCGCAGCATCAAACAGCCGACAGCGAGTGGGCGCGCTGGCGCGGGGCAGCGGGTGCCCGCGTCCCTCGGGGCGCGTGCGGCCAACAACCTCTAGGAGGGGAAGCATGAAGGCTCTCGGACTGGGGCTCGTCGTCGGCGGCCGCGCACATCGAAACCGCGGTCTGGAAGACGAGGGGGCACTGATGCGAAACGAACGGAGATCACTCGCGGTCGCGCTCGCCGTCCTGGGACTGGTCACGATTGCAGCCCCCGCACGCGCCGCCGATGAGGCCGCCGCGGAGGCGCCCGCGGTTGCGCTCACGACCGCGGATCTGAAGGGCATCAGCACCCCCAGCGCGGACGACCTCGCCAAGGGCGACCCGGGCGGCACTCTGACAGGCACGGCCGGCGACATCGTCATGGCGGATCCCAAGGCGGGCCTCACGCTCGCCGACGTGGTGAACCAGGTCGGCCAGAACCGGATCGCGATCAACTTCGTGTGGACGCTGGTGGCGGGCTTCCTGGTCATGTTCATGCAGGCCGGCTTCGCGTTGGTGGAGACCGGTCTCTGATGAACCCGCTCAACAACGAGTTCAAGCTCTCGCTCTTCGGCAAGGACTGGGGCCTGTTCGGCACCAAGGGCTTCTTCCTTTCCGGGGACACCTACGACGTCGGCGTCATGGTCCTCTTCCTCTTCCAGATGGTGTTCATGGACACCGCGACGACCATCGTCACCGGCGCTGCGGCCGAGCGCTGGAAGTTCGCCGCCTTCGCGATCTCGACCTTCTTCCTGGGGGCGATCACGTACCCGCTGTTCGGCAACTGGGCGTGGGGCGGCGGCTGGCTCTCGCAGCTCGGCGCCAACTTCAAGCTGGGCCACGGCTACTGCGACTTCGCGGGCTCGGGGGTGGTGCACTCGGTCGGCGGGCTCACGGCGCTCGCGGTCGCAATGATCATCGGTCCGCGCATCGGCAAGTACAACCGCGACGGCTCGCCCAACCCGATCCCCGGCCACGACATCACCATGGTGCTCCTCGGCTGCTTCATCCTCGCCTTCGGGTGGTTCGGCTTCAACCCGGGGAGCACCCTCGGAGCCTCGGGCAACGGCAACCTCCGTATCGGCTCGATCGCGGTCAACACCATGCTCGCGGGCTGCACGGGCTCCTTCGGGGCCATCCTCTACATGTGGATCCGGTTCGGGAAGCCCGACGCCTCGATGAGCGGCAACGGTCTCCTCGCGGGCCTCGTCGCGATCACGGCGCCGAGCGGCTTCGTCAACACCGTTGGCTCGGCGATCATCGGCCTCTCGGCCGGCGTGCTCGTCTGCCTCAGCGTCGAGTTCCTCGAGCGGGTCTTCAAGATCGACGACCCGGTGGGCGCGACCTCGGTGCATGGCACGTGTGGCCTCTATGGCGTCCTCTGCGTCGGGCTCTTCGCCGACGGGACGAGCAACTACGGTGGGAGCTGGAACGGGGTCGACGGCTCCGTGAGGGGTCTGTTCTACGGCGATCCTGGCCAATTCGTCGCCCAGCTGATCGGCGTGTGTACGTTGGTGGGCGTCATCTTCACGTTGTCCTACGTTTTGAACTGGTTCGTCGACGTCTTCGTCGGTCAGCGCGTCAGCGCGGACGCGGAGCTCG
>VBLA01000259.1:0-969 GCA_005879245.1 Deltaproteobacteria bacterium | reverse complement strand
CGGCGCTCCAGAGCTACAAACCGGGGAAGAGTGTTTTCGACTGAGCCGAGTGCAACCGTGGCGCCGAACCCGACGCCGCTGTTGCGGGATCTCCCTGCCGCGCTCGAACGTGCCCAGCGCGCGTTCGAGCGCGGGCATCTCCAGGAGGCGATCGACCTCCTCGAGCAGGTGCTGATGCTGGACCCGGACCACGTCGAGGCACGGACGATGCTGGCCGTCGCGTACGCCCGCACCCGCCGCGTGCCGCAGGCTTTCGAGCACCTGGAAGCCGCGCTCGAGCACGCGCCGGCGGCCTTTGCGCCGCGCTGCGCGCTGGGCGAGCTCTACCTCCGCCTAGGCATCCCGGACCAGGCACGTCCGCACCTGGCCCGCGCCCTCGAGGTGGCGTCGAGCCCCGCCGAGCGCGCCTACGTCCAAACGCTGCTCAAGGACGACCGGACTCGGGAGCGTCGGCGAGTACCTCGGCCGAGTTTCCAGGCGCGCTTCTGGCTCCTGCGAAAGCTGGGAATAGGCCGCGAATGAAGCTCCGGCTGGGCGCCGCAGCGTGTGCTGCGATCGTGCTGGTGGGCGTCATGGGTGCCCCGGCCCTGCCGGTGATGATCGGGGCGACGGCTGCCTACGCGTGGCTTCTCTGGCGGGCGAATGTCGTCCGCTCGGGGCCCGAGGAGGAGCGATGAAGCGGATCGATGCGATCATCAAGCCGTTCAGGCTCGACGAGGTGAAGGACCTCCTTTCGAAGGTCGGGATCTCGGGCATGACGGTCCGCGAGGTCAAGGGATTCGGGCGGCAGAAGGGTCACGCGGAGCTCTATCGCGGCGCCGAGTACGTGGTCGACTTCGTGCCCAAGATCCAGATCACCGTGCTGGTGCCGGAAGAGCGGGTGACAGAGACGGTGGATGCCATCGTCAAAGGTGCGCGCACGGGGAAGATCGGGGACGGGAAGATCGTCATCACTTCGGTGGAGGAGGT
>VBLA01000258.1 GCA_005879245.1 Deltaproteobacteria bacterium | reverse complement strand
TCAACGACGCCAACTACCTCCGCGGCGCGCTCGTCCCCTTCGGCACGCGCGTCGACATCATCAAGGTGAAGAAGACCCGCATCACGTTCCAGCCCGTCGGGCATCCCCCCCTCACCCTGGCGCTCAAGTATGGCGAGAAGACCCTCACCATGGAGCAGTACCTCGACCGGCTCTTCCTGACCGACGATCCGCGCACGCAGCTCGCGCCGCCCGGCCACGACAAGAAGCAGGCGGCCGAGAATGCGAAGCGGCGGAAGCTGATCGAGGAGGGCATCGTCCAGAAGGGCATGACGAAGCGCGAGGTCCTCATGGCGCTCGGCTATCCGCCCGCGCACCGCACCCCGTCGCTCGACGCGAGCTCGTGGACGTACTGGCAGAACCGCTGGGCGACGATGGTGATCCATTTCGACGGCGACACGGTCTCCCGGATCGAGCGGTAGGAGGTGAACCGAGCCCGCTGGCCGCTCGCGGCGGCGCTCATCGCCGTCGTGGGGTGCACGGTCCCCGGCTTCCTCCTTCCGACCGACGAGCTGCTGCGGGACGTCTACGTGCGCGGGCCGGGCACGTTACCCGCCGTCGCGCTCACCTTCGACGACGGGCCGAACGGTCGATGCACGGAGGCCGTGCTCGACGCTCTCGCAGCCCATGGAGCGCCGGCCACCTTCTTCGTCCTCGGCGCCAACGTCGCCGGCGGCCGGAACGACGAGCTGCTCGCCCGCATGGTGCACGAGGGCCACGTGATTGGCATCCACTCCTACAGCCACGGCGTACGGGCGCTCTTCTGGGAGAGTAACACCGCGCGCGAGCTGCGCGCGGCGGCGGCCGAGGTGGAGGTCGCACTCCGGCGCGCGGGCGTCAGCGATCCCGCGCCGGTCACCCTCTTCCGTCCTCCCTTCGGTTTCCTGACCGCCGCCTCGGCACGAGCGGCCGCCGCGGCCGGGATGCACATCGTGGAGTGGACGGTCTCGGTCGGCGACTGGCGGAGCACCCGGCGTGCCGAGGACGTGAGCACGGCGATCCTCGCCCAGGTCCGCGCTGGCGACGTGATCGTGCTCCACGACGGGTTCGGGACCCACCAGCGGTCGATCGAGCGCTGCGTCGATCGCGCGCGGGCCAGCGAGGCAGTCCGTCTTCTCATCCCCGGGCTCACCGCCCGAGGGCTCCAGGTGGTCCCCCTGACCACGCTTTTCGGCCTCGCGCCACCCAGCTCACCCCCGCACGACGTTTGACAGGCTCGGCGCCGGGCCCATAAAAGGCCCCCGATCGGATGACGGGCGCAACGCGCGAGGTGGTGGTGCTGGTGGTCGGCTGATGCGGTTCCTCCTCGTCTCGGCGAACCAGGAGCGGAGTCCCGACCCGGTCGCGCCGCTCGGCGTCTGCTACGTCGCGACCGCGGCGGCGGAAGCCGGGCACGACGTGACGGTGCTCGACCTCTGCTTCAGCAGCGACGTGGCCGGCGACGTCGCCGCGGCGGTGGCCGCCGGGCGTCCCGACGCGATCGGCATTTCCCTGCGCAACGTCGACAACTGCGCCTACCCCGACACGGTGACCTACCTTCCCCACTACCGCGAGGTGGTGGCCGCTTGCCGGGCGGCGAGCGCCGCGCCGCTCGTCCTCGGCGGGTCCGCCTTCACGACCATGCCGGCCCACTACCTCCGGGCGCTCGAGGTCCCGTACGGCATCGTCGGCGAGGGTGAGGTGGCGATCGTCCGGCTCCTCGACCGGCTCGCCGCCGGGGCGGAGCGGCGGGACCTGGGCGGTCTCGCCGTCTGGGACGCTCCTACGGGGCGGGTGACGATCGCCCCGCCTGCCTGGCTCTCGTCGCTCGACCGGATCCGCGCCGACCGGCGCTGGATCGACAACCGCCGATACTTCGAGCGCGGCGGCATGGGGAACCTCCAGACGAAGCGAGGGTGTCACTACAAGTGCACCTACTGCGCCTACCCCGTGATCGAGGGCCGCGGGATGCGGATGCGCGACCCGGCGGCAATCGCCGCCGAGGTGAGGGCCCTGCTCGACGACGGGATCGACCAATTCTTCGTCGTCGACAGCGTCTTCAACGCGCCCCGCGGCTACGCCGAACGGGTCTGTGCGGCGCTTCGTCCGCTCGGGGAGAGGATCCGCTGGTCGTGCTTCGTCACCCCGGGGAACTTCAGCGCCGAGCTGCTCGACCTGATGCTGGCCGCCGGCTGCCAGTCGATCGACTTCGGGACCGACGCGGCCTCCGCCCCCACGCTCCGCGGGTTCCGGAAGAGCTTCAACGTCGATGACATCCGCGAGGCATCCACCCTCTGCCGCGAGCGCGGCGTCGCGTTCTGTCACAGCCTGGTCTTCGGTGGCGAGGGGGAGACGTGGGAGACGGTCGCCGAGACGATCGCCGTGATGGACGAGTGCCAACCGACCGTCGTCATCGCCATGTGCGGGGTCCGGGTGTATCCGGAAACGCCGCTCGCCCAGGCGCTCGTCGCACGCGGCGACGTGCCCGGGGTCGACGCGCTCTACGAGCCGTACTTCTACTTCGCCCCGGCCGTCGCCGAGGGACTCGCCGAGCGCGTCCGTGCGGCGGCGCACGAGCGCCGCAACTGGCTCCTCCCGGGCACGAAGGTGAACGACGAGGAGCGACTCTTCGCCCGGCTGCGCGGGCGCGGCCTCAAGGGCGAGCTCTGGCGATACCTCCCGCGGCTCGGGCTGGGGCGGGCGCTGGCCGGCTAGCCGGCTTCTGCTTATCCGGTTGTTTCAGCTAGGGCTGCTCCCGGCCTTCCGGAGGTCTGTGGCGCCGCGGATGGCGGCATACGCGCTGGGGGCACACGCGCTTCCCAGGCCGAGGAGCGTTTGGAAGGCGGCCATCGGCTGGCGCCGCCGGTTATGACGGAAGACGAACTCATCGAGGTACACCTGGAGCTGCGCGCGGCTGACGCCGTGATGAGTGCCGATCAGCCACTGCTGGAGGTTGCCGATGGCACGATCGGCCAGGGGGACGACCGAGCGCTGGCCTTGGCCCAGCTCGCGGCGAAGCGGCTGCTTGCGGGCCACGTGGCGGTACCCGGCCTTGCTCAACCCACTGAACCCGGTGATCTGGTCGGTATAGATCGTCGCTCCCGCGGCGATGTGTCGCCGCGCGAAGGCCACCATGGTTGGGCCGCTGAAGTCGGGGATCACTTCCATCCGGAGGCGCCCCGACGCCTTGCCGCGCCGCTCGACCGCGACCACCGCGAGCGCTGCCCGGCGCCCTTTCAGTTGGCGGCTTCCGCGGAGCCCGGGCTGCGGCCCGCCGATCCACGCCTCGTCGATCTCGATCTCGCCGTGGAGCAGCTCACGGGCCGGGTTCACCATCGCCCGGCGCAGCTTGTGGAGCATCATCCAGGCCGTCTCATAGCGCCCGAGCCCGAGTTGGCGCTGCAGAAGCAGGGCCGAGAGGCCGCGCTTGTCGGTGGTGACCAGGTATGCCGCCCAGAACCACGTAGTCAGTGGCTGCTTGGTGTTGTGCAGGACCGTGCCCGCAGTCACCGAGACTTGGTAGCGGCAGGCCACGCATTGCCACCGCCGACGCGTCACCAAGGGGAACGCCCGATCATAGCCGCAGCGGGGGCAGTGAAAGCCGTCCGGCCATCGGCAGGCTGCGAGGTACCGCTGGCAGGCGTCGTCTTCCGCGAACTCGCGTTGGAACTGACGGAGAGTGCGGGGGAACGACGGGCGTGGCACGCACCCCCCACTACGCCCGGACGCTAGCTGAAA
>VBLA01000257.1 GCA_005879245.1 Deltaproteobacteria bacterium | reverse complement strand
ACGACCGGGTCGCCGGCAAGGTGAAGGACTTCGCGCCGGAGGCGAAGATCGCGCACCTCGACGTCGACGCCTCGGAGATCGGCAAGGTCAAGAACGTCGACTGGGCCTACGTCTGCGACGCCAAGCAGGGCCTCGCCGAGCTCCAGCGCGCGGGCGCCGGGTTCAAGAGGAGCTTCCAGCGCTGGCACGCGCACCTCCAGCTCCTGCGCGAGCGCCACGCGTTCAACTACAACCAGAGCTCGGCGCTCATCCAGGCCGAGTACGTGCTCGCGACGCTCAACGCGATCACGCGCGGCAACGCCATCGTCACGACCGGCGTCGGCCAGCACCAGATGTGGGCGGCGCAGTACCTCGACTTCCACCGCCCGCGCACCTTCCTCACCTCCGGCAGCATGGGGACGATGGGCTTCGGCCTTCCCGCCGCGATCGGCGCACAGCTCGCCAACCCGGGCACCCTCGTGATCGACGTCGACGGCGACGGCAGCATCCGCATGAACGTCGGCGAGCTCGAGACCCTCACCACCTACGACATCCCCGTCAAGGTGCTCCTCCTGAACAACCTTGGCGACGGGATGGTGCGCCAGTGGCAGGATCTCTTCTACGCGAACCGCTACTCCGGCTCCGACAAGACCCTCCACAAGAAGGACTTCGTCAAGGCGGTGGAGGCCGACGGCTTCGGCTTCGCCCGCCGCGTGACGGACCCGGAGCAAGTCCGGGCAGCGCTCGAGGCGTTCGTCGGCTTCTCCGGTCCGGCCTTCCTCGAAGTGATGGTCGACCAGAGCGCGCACGTCTACCCGATGGTCGCCCCCGGGATGGGCTACAAGGACATGATCACCGGCAAGTACATCCCGAGCCGCGGCGAGGTGCCGAAGGGCGACCAGGAGCCGGAGGGGTACTTCTAGTCCTCCCCCGCGTGGTCAGGTGGGTGCGGCAGCCGCCTTGAGGGGCGCCACGACCTCCAGGATCGACGCCTCGCCCGGCACGCCGATGCGAAGCGGGAAGCCGTAGAAGCCGGTTCCGCGGTGGACGTAGAGCCGGCTCGCGCCGTGTCCGAAGAGCCCGTGGTCGGGCCAGGCGCTCCGGCTCAAGACCGTCCAGTTGAGGCCGAGGCTCAGGAGGCCGAGCTGCCCGCCGTGCGTGTGGCCCGAGAGCGTCAGGTCGACGTCCCCGGGCGGGACGTGCCGGAAGACGCGCGGATCGTGAAGGAGCAGCAGGCGGAGGTGTCCGGCGCGGCGCGGATGGCGGGCGACGAGCTGCTGGATGTGCTCCCGGCACCCGCGGCCGACCCAGTCCGCGCCGACGATCTGGACCGGCCCGACCGGCGTGGCGACCAGCGCCTCCTCGTCGACGAGGAGGCGGATGCCGTTGGCGTCGAGCGCCGCGCGCACCTCGTCCTCACAGCCGTGGTCGTGGTTGCCGAGGATCGCGAAGGCGCGGCCCCGGGTGCGGCCGAGGGGGGCGAGCGCCTCGGCGAGGGCGCCCGGCGTTCCGACGCCTTCCATGGTGAGAAAGTCACCGGTCAGGAGGACGAGGTCGGGTTCCCGGGCGACGAGCTGTGCCAGGCGGCGCCCGAGAGTGCGGACTGGCTGCCATGGGCCGAGGTGAGGATCGGCGATCTGCAGAATCCTGAGCGGCCGCTCGGAAAGGATGCTCGGTCGACGTCGCCGATATCGTTCGACCGGTACCCGTGACACGGTGGGCGGGCCCTCCGTCGCGAGCGTCACCCGGACGATCTCCGGGACGAGTCGGGCGGAGGTCACGATCGAGCCTGCGGCGATCACGAGCGGGACCATGTCGAGGCCGCGGAGCACGGCGAGCGCACCCTGCCAGCCGAGGCTCTCGAGGAGGGCTCGTACCGGGAGGAGCACGAGCAGCCAGAGTCCCGACAGGGCGCCGGCCGCGACGAAGACCATTCCCGGAATGCTGACGAGGAGGCGGAACGGGGCGGGACGCAGACGGGCGCGCACGAGCGCCGCCAGATGCGTGCCCGCCGCTGCCATGCCGTAGGCGAACGCACCGGCGAGCGCGAGGTGGAGTCCGCTCGGCGCCCAGGCGAGCAGGCGAGCTTGCATGGCTACCGCGCCCGGGAGCGAGACGGCGAGAATGACGAGGCCAAAGATCGCGTACCCACGCCCGCGCACGCGCCACGCGTAGAGGGGGACGCCGACGACGGTTACGAGGGCGAGCGCCCGGAAGCCGAGGCTGAGGGAACCTACCACGAGGGCGCCCTCATCTGATCTAATGTTGGCCCATGGAATACGTGCACCTCGGCCGCATCGGACTGCGCGTCAGCCGTCTCTGTCTCGGCACCATGAACTTCGGGCCGCTCGCGAGCGAGGACGACAGCTTCGCGATCATGGACGCTGCACTGGAGCACGGCATCACCTTCTTCGACACCGCCAACGTCTACGGCTGGCGCACCGGCGAGGGAGTGACCGAGCAGATCATCGGCCGCTGGCTGGCGCAGGGTGGGGGCCGCCGCGAGCAGATCGTCCTGGCCACCAAGGTCTACGGACGGATGGGCAGGGGTCCGAACGATACCGGCCTGTCGGCCCATCACGTCCGCCGTGCCTGTGATGAGAGCCTCAAACGTCTCCGGACCGACCGCATCGATCTCTACCAGATGCACCATATCGACCGTGCCACGCCCTGGGAAGAGCTATGGCAGGCGATGGAGCAACTCGTCGCCGCCGGCAAGATCCTCTACGTCGGCAGCAGCAACTTCGCGGGGTGGCAGATCGCGCAGGCGCAGGGCGCCGCGGCCGCGCGCCACTTCCTCGGGATCGTCTCCGAGCAGAGCCTCTACAACCTGAACGCGCGTACCGTCGAGCTCGAGGTTGTCCCCGCCTGCCGCGCGCATGGGATCGGGCTGCTGCCCTGGAGCCCGCTCGCGGGAGGCCTTCTCGGCGGGGCGCTCCAGAAAGCGAGCGAGGGACGCCGAGGACAAGAGCGCTTGCAGAATGCGGTGGAGAAGCACCGGCCGAAGCTCGAGGCGTACGAGGGGCTCTGCCGGGAGCTCGGCGAGCGGCCGGCCGACGTCGCACTCGCGTGGTTGCTCCGGAACCCGACCGTCACGGCGCCGATCATCGGTCCGCGCACGCGTGAGCAGCTGACCGGCAGCCTGCGCGCCCTCGAGCTGAAGCTCGCTCCCGAGAGCGTCGCGCGCCTCGATGCGATCTGGCCCGGACCGGGGGGCGAGGCGCCCGAGGCGTACGCCTGGTAGGAGGTCCGTGTGGGCGACCTGAGCGAGGCCGTCGCGGCGCTCGAGCGTCTCGCCGAGAGCGTGCGCCAGCTGATCGACGTGACGGTGACCGTCGCGGCGCCGCCGGCGACGCTCGCCGCGGCGACGGAATCCGTCGAGCGCGTGGTAGCCGAGCTCCGCCGGTTCGTGCCGAGCCCGCCACCGCCGCGGTACCAGCGGCCGGCGCCGAACACGGATCCGAACGACTGCTTTCCCTACGACCTCGTCATCGGACGCCGGAGCCCACTGGCCCCCCCGATCCACTTCACGTGGGAGGCTCCGAAGGCGATCGGCCGGGTCCGTTTCGGGACTCCCTACGAGGGGCCGCCCGGCTGCGTGCACGGGGCCGCACTCGCTGGCGCGTTCGATCAGGTGTTCAACGTCGCCAACGTCATGCAGGGTGTGGCTGGACCGACCGCGAAGCTCGAGGTTCTCTACCGCCGCCCGACCCCGCTCTTCGAGGAGCTCCGCTTCGAGGGATGGCAGGAGCGCGTGGCGGGCCGGCGAATCCACGCCGTGGGTCGCCTCCTCGCCGGGGATGCGTCGCGGCGCGATCGGCTAGGGTTCGCCCCCATGGCAGAGGCACGACGAGCCCGCTTCGGGGTCACCCTCCCGCAGATCAAGCGCACGTGGGACGAGACCCGCGCGGCGGCGGTCGAGTTCGAGCGGCTCGGCTTCGACTCGCTCTGGGTCTGCGACCACCTCTACAGCGTGCCGATGCCGACGCTTCCCATTTTCGAGGCGTGGAGCGAGCTCGCGGCGGTGGCCGCGATCACGGAGCGCGCCGAGCTGGGGACGCTCGTCAGCCCGCCCTTCTTCCGCAATCCCGCGGTATTCGCGAAACAGATCGCGACCATCGACCACGTCGCGCATGGACGGACGATCGTCGGGCTCGGCGCGGGCTGGTTCGGCGCGGAGTTCGAAGCGTACGGCTGTCCGTTCCCGTCGCTCGCCGATCGGCTGCGCGCCCTCGACGAGACGGCGGAGATCATGAAGCGCATGTGGAGCGAGGAGCGCGTGACCTTCGAAGGCAGGCACTTCACCGTGCGCGATGTCGTCTGCGAGCCGAAGCCCGTCCGCCGTCCGCCGATCCTGATCGGGGGGGGTGGGGAGCGGGTGCTGATGGGGATCGTGGCGCGTCACGCGGACATCTGGAACAACCTGGCCGTGTTTCAGCCCGCGCTCGGTACCAAGGTGGCCGCGCTTCGCCGACGCTGTGCGGAGGTCGGACGCGACTTCGACTCGATCGAGGTCTCGCAGCAGTGTCTCGTGGTCATCGCCGAGACGGACGCGGCGGCACGTGCGGCCCTCGAACGTGCCAATCGGATCTACGGCGGGCACATGGGCGCCGGGCTCGAGGAGCACGGCATCTGGGGCGGTCCCGAGCGTGTGATCGAGCGGATCAACCGCCACCGCGCGCTCGGCTGCTCGCTCTTCGTGATGGAGTTCTTCGGCCGCGACACCCGCGATCCGGCCCGGCTGTTCGCGGAGCGGGTGCTGCCGGCATTTCGCGCCTGACGGCGGCGCGGGTGTCGAGCACCGTCACCCGCGCCCGCACGTCGCGCACACCGATCGTGAGCACGGCGACGCTCCGCGGGAGGCGGAACCGCCGGCGCCCGCCGCCGCCGGGGTTGACGAGGAGGATGCCCAACCGGCGCGTGACGAACGCGACGTGGCTGTGCCCGAAGACCGCAACCGTCGGCCGGTACCTTCGCAGGCCCGCTGCGAGCTCGGCCGTCGGGCGGGCGTGGACGAACCCGTGATGCACGAGCAGGATGCGGATTCCCCCGAGCTCGACGCAACGCGCGCGCGGTAGGAGCGAGAGCGGTGGGCCGTCGGCGTTGCCGCTGATGGCCGTGACCGGCGCCAGCCGGGTGAGCTCCGCGAGCACCCCTGCGCTCCCGATGTCGCCCGTGTGGAGGATGTGAGCGCGGCGCTTCACCGAGCGGGCGGATGAGCCCCTCCTGGGCGACCGACACGACGAGATTCCCGTTGCGCGTGAAGAGGTGCCCCATCGTGAAGCCGCGCGCGCCGTGCGCCGATGGACTCTCCTGTGCGTAGAGGAGCCACTCGTCGGCACGGAACGGCCGGTGAAACCACATGGCGTGATCGAGGCTCGCCATCATGAAGCGCCGGTCGTTCCAGGCGATCGCATGAGGAAGCGTGGCGGTGTCGAGCAGCGTCATATCCGAGGCGTACGCGACCACGCATTGATGGAGAAGGAGCGAGTCGGGGAGTCGGCCGCTGGTGCGGATCCAGACGAGCTGCCGGGGCGGGCGCGCATGGGGGTGGAACGGGTCGACGAAGTCGACCGGCCGCGTCTCCACCGGACGATCCCGCGTCATCCAGCGGCGCACGTCCTCCGGAACGTCGTCGAGCAGGGGAGCGATCCGCTCTTCCCAGGACGGGAGCGACTCGGGGTCGGGGGCGGACGGCATGGGAATCTGATGGTCCGGGCCTGGCTCGGCCGGCTGGAACGACGCGGAGAGGTGAAAGATGGCGCGGCCGTGCTGGATGGCGACGACCCGGCGGGTCGTGAAGGTGTGGCCGTCGCGGATCCGGTCGACCTGGTAGAGGATCGGCGTCGCGGGATCGCCTGGCCGGAGGAAGTAAGCGTGTAGCGAGTGCACGATGCCCCGCTCGACCGTCCGGCCGGCGGCGACGAGCGCCTGGCCCGCCACCTGGCCGCCGAAAACTCGCTGGCGGTTCTCGTGCGGGCTCCGCCCGCGGAAGAGGTTCACCTCGAGCTCCTCCAGGTCGAGGAGGGCGATCAGATCGTCGAGCGGCCTCTGCATGCGTGCCGACTGTTAAGCAGAGCGGCGCGACCG
>VBLA01000281.1 GCA_005879245.1 Deltaproteobacteria bacterium | reverse complement strand
CGGGGGGCGACTCCTTGAGGAGTGCCTTCTTGACGCCCACCGTCGCCGCGAGATCCTTGTAGATCCACTTCTTCACGGGGGCGTTCGGTTGTGACCAGAAGGCGCGCGCGCTCATCAGGCTCGCCGCGAACAGGGTCGGGCCGGTGCTCTTGCTGATCGTCACATGCACATCGTCGATCGAATCGGGGTCGAAGGCTGCGGCGGAGGCGAACACCGCCTTAATGACCTTCGGCCTGTCGTCGCCACCGCCCGGCCCCGTGCTGCTATAGCCTCCCGGCAAGCAGTGACAGGAAGCCCGTGCCGCGAGCCGCGCAGACGGCCGGCCGTCTTTACGGTGCGGGCGGGCAGCGCAGGTCGGCGTTTTGCGCGGCGCGGACCTGCTCGTCGGTCAGTCCGAGCCCGCTGCTGCCGATCACGAACTCGCAGATCAGGTCGTACGTCGGGGCGACGTTCGAGTGGCAGTTCTGACATGAGCCAATCACGTTCGCCACCTCGGGCCCGCCGCGTGCCGCGATCTGCGTCCCGCTCGCGCTGACGATGAGCCGGAAGAATTCCCAGCCATCGCCATCCGGGTTGAAGTGCCCGCCGCGCTTCACCATCGCTTCGAAGGGGAACAGCTGCACGATGGTCCCCACCGGGTAGTGCTTCCCGGGCTGACCCTTCTCCGCGAGGTGGATCGCCTTCCGCAGGCGGTGATGGTTCTTGTTGAAGAGGAGGAATGTGTGCCCCTCGACGCGCGAGCCGTCGCGGAGGCAGCGGAAGTCGCTCTCCTGGGCCACGAACTCCTTGGCGGGCGCCGTGGTGGCGACCAGCGCCCCGAGGAGCCCGGCGAGCACGAAGCTGCGCATGGGGGATCCCCTAGCCCGCGCGGGCGCCGCCGGCAACGGGGATCGGACGAACGGTCGGAAGGAAGCTCCCAACCGCCCGCGGCAGCCTCAGGTCGTCAGGTCCTGCAGCACCTCGCCCACGTGCTCCCGCGCCGCCACCTGCGGGTAGTAGCGGAGCACGCGGCCCTGCTCGTCGATCAGGCAGGAGACCCGCTTCGCGCTCTTCGCCGACGCATCATCGGCCGCGCCGTACTTGATGGCGAGGCTCTTGTCGGTGTCGGAGAGGAGCAGAAAGGGGAACGAGAACTTCTTCGCGAAGGCCGCATTCCTCTCCGGCGTGTCGAAGCTCGCGCCGAGGATCACCGTGCCCAGCTCGCCGAAGTCGCCGATGCGGTCGCGGAACCCGATGCCCTCGGTGGTGCATCCGGGAGTATCGGCCCGCGGGTAGAAGTAGAGGAGCACCTTCTTCCCGCGGAAGTCCTTGAGTGCGACCTGGCGGCCGTCGTGGGCGGTGGCGGTGAAGTCGGGGGCGCGATCGCCGGGCTTCAGCATGGCCGCCCCATCGCACAGCCCCGGGGCGGTCGCAACTCACCGTCCCTGGTAGACGAGCACCTCACCCCGCTCGGAGCGGAGCGCCCTCCCCTCCCGGCGGAGCAGCTCCAGGTGCGCGAGGGTCTCCAGCGTCGCGGCCATCACCTGGAAGCGGTTGTCGGGGGCGATCGCGAAGACGTCGAGCGCCACCTCGTAGGCGGTGCGGGGACGCTTGCGGATCACCTCCAGCATCGCGAGCTTCCGCACGCGGTGGAAGTCGATCAGCTGGCGCGCACGGCGACGATGGTCCTCGTAGACGGGGCCGTGCGCCGGACAGACGAGGCGCGCGTCGGCACGCTGGATCTTCTCGTGCGAGGCGAGGAAGTCGCCGAGCGGATTCTCGGGGCCGTTCGGCCAGAGGCCGACGTGCGGGGTGATCTTCGGCAACAGGTGATCGCCGACGAAGAGGATGCCGTCGGGCTTGAGGAGGAGGCAGCAGTGGCCGGGTGTGTGCCCGGGCGTCCAGATGACCTCGAGCGACCGACCGTCGCCGAGCGGGAGCTCGTCCTCGTCGCCGAGCAGGTGGTCCGGCTTGGCGGGTGCGTACCAGCTACCGAAGAAGCGGCTCGGCGGCGGGAGCTGCTGGTCGGGCGGGACCGAGGGAACCCCCTGCCGTCTCAGGTAATCCGTGCTCTCGATCCCTCCCATGTGCCCCATGACGCTCGCGCGCTCCGCCTCGAGAGGATGGAGGTAGACCTCGGCGTGCGTCAGCTCCTGGAACGGAGCCGACGTCCCGAAGTGGTCGACGTGGTGGTGCGTGCCGACGAGGCGGGTCACTGCCGCGGGCGCGATGCCGATCTCGGTGAGCGCACCGCGGAAGGCGTTCCGGCTGTCCTCGGTGTTCATGCCCGTGTCGACGAGCGTCCAGCTCCCGCCGGCACGGATCAGGTAGACGTTGACGATGGTCGGCCGCATGGGGAGCGGGAGGAAGACCTCCACCACCCCGTCGACGACCTCCCGCGCCTTCGCCGTGTCGCGCATGCTACTCGTGGATCCGCTCCTGCACGCCGAAGCTGAGGCGGATCCGCACGCGCCACGCGTTGATCGTCCCGTCCTCGATCATGGCGGTGATGCCCGCGACCTCGGCCGTCCGGATGCCGTCGATCGTCGCCGCAGCGCGTGTCACGGCGAGTCCGACCGCGTCCTCGATCGAGTTCGTCGACGTTCCGGTGAGCGTGATCGTCTTCTCGACCATGGCTGCTCCCTCCCGTGGCGGCGCCGCCGCCGTGCGTCACAATAGGCCTGGATGCGATGGGCAATGCAAGTTATGGAGCTGCCGTGCAGGTCCGTTTCATCGCCGCGACGCTGCTCGCGCTCGCGACCTCCGCGGTCGCCGCCCGCGCGCCCAATGCCGCCGGTCGCTTCGCGGTCGGCAGCACGACCGTCACCGTGCTCGACGCGAGTCGGGCCGGCCGCACGCTCGTGACCGAGGTCTGGTATCCGGCGGAGGCCGCGGGTCGGGATACCCAGCTGCGGCGCGGGCGCTTCCCGCTCGTCCTCCTGGCGCACGGGTTCTGCGGCTCCCGCACGAACTACGAGTACCTCTCGAGCCATCTCGCGAGCTGGGGGTTCCTCGTCGCCGCCCCCGACTTCCCGGACGTGTTCGCGGGCGACTGCGGTCGGCCTGCGCGAGGCGTGCCCGCCATCGACCTGCCACGCGATCTCTCGTTTCTCCGTGCCCAGTTCCACGCACGAAGCGGGCCCGCTAGCCGGTTCGCCCGCGCCGTCCGGGGTGAGCGGGCCGGCCTGGTCGGTCACTCCTTCGGCGGCTTCGCCGTCCTCGGCGCGACGCTGGTCGACGACGCGCTGCCCGTCGTCGTCGCGCTCGCTCCCGTGAGCCCGCTCACCGCGTGCACCGACGTCGGGCCGCTCCGGCCGCGGCGTGACGTCATGGTGATGGGCGGCACCGCCGACGACCTCGTGCCCTACGATCCGTGGATCGCCGCCCTCTTCGCCCTCCTGCCCCCGCCCGCGGTCGCCGTGAAGATCGTCGGTGGGACGCACAGCGGCTTCACCGACGTCGACGCGAGCCTCACCACGGACGCGCTCGCCCGCCAGCAGCGGCTCGCGCGGCGCTATGCGACCGCGTTCCTGGAGCGCCACCTCGTCGGACACC
>VBLA01000280.1 GCA_005879245.1 Deltaproteobacteria bacterium | reverse complement strand
ATCACGTGGGCTTCGAGGATGGTCGCATCCGTCTCGCCCCGGGACCGATGCTGGACGAGATTCGGCGGGCCGTCGCCACGCCCCCGCGGCTCGATCCCGACTACCCGTTCGTGCTCGCCGCCGGCCTGCGAACACGCTGGACCGCCAACACGATCCAGCGCGATCCGACGTGGCGGAAGGGTCGCGGGCCGCACTGCGCGCTCAACCTCTCGCCGGCCGACGCACGCGAGCTGGGAGTGGGGAACGGCGATCGGGTCCACGTCTCTACGCGGCGCGGCGGGCTCACGCTACCCGCCCAGATCGACCCGAAGCTCCTCCCGGGTCACATGTGGATGCCGAACGGCTTCGGGATGGTCCATGACGGAGTCCTCGACGGGGTGAACCAGAACGAGCTCACGGACGCGGCCGACCGCGATCCCTTCACCGGCATCCCGCACCATCGCCACGTGCAGTGCCGGGTCGAGCGCCTGGCCGGCGCCGCGCAACGCCCGACGGGGTGACGGACGAGAGGAGAGCCCGCATGCGTTTCGGACTGAACGTCGGGTACTCGGGGGCCCGGATGGCCCTCAACATGGAGCTCATCCAGGAAGCCGATCGACTGGGGTTCCATTCGGTCTGGGCGGCCGAGGCCTATGGCTCCGACGCCATCACACCGCTCGCCTGGATCGCGGCGCAGACGACACGCATCAAGGTGGGTTCCGGGATCATGCAGATGGCGGCACGCACCCCCGCCATGACGGCGATGACGGCGACCACCCTCGACCAGCTCTCCGGCGGACGGATGCTGGTCGGCCTCGGCGTCTCCGGGCCCCAGGTCGTGGAGGGCTGGCACGGCGTCCCCTACGGGAAGCCGCTCCAGCGGACGCGCGAGTACGTCCAGATCCTCCGCGCCATCTGGGCGCGCGAGCGTCCGCTCGAGCACGCCGGGGCGCACTACCAGATCCCCTACCGGGGCGCGGAGACAACCGGGCTCGGGAAACCGCTCCGCAGCATCCTCCACGGGCGGCAGATCCCGATCTACATCGCCGCGGTCGGCCCGAAGAGCGTCGAGCAGGCGGCGGAGATCGCCGACGGGTGGCTGCCGATGTTCTACTCCCCGTACCGCGCGCGGGTGTACGGCGACGCGCTCGAGCGCGGCTTCCGGAAGGCCGGCGGCGGGAAGGGTCTGAAGGACTTCGATGTCGCGGCGGGGCCGATGGTCATCGTCGGCGACGACGTGCAGGCCTGTCTCGGCTTCGTGAAGCCCATGCTGGCGCTCTACGTCGGCGGCATGGGCGCGCGCGGGAAGAACTTCTACAACGACCTCGCCTGCCGGTACGGGTTCGAGGCGGAGGCGAAGAAGATCCAGGACCTCTACCTCGACGGGAAGAAGGACGAGGCCACGGCGGCCGTCCCCGATCAGCTCGCCGACGAGGTGTCGCTCGTGGGGCCGAAGGAGCGGATTCGCGACCGGCTCGCGGCCTGGCGGGAGTCCCCCGCCACCACCCTCATCTGCGGGCTCATGCAGAGCGAGGCACTCCGCGCGATCGCCGAGGCCGGGCTCTAGCGGGAGCCGGGTGCGTCCTTACTTCCCGGGCTCCGGGAGCGGCCGGCCCCAGGGGTCGGTGCGCGGGATGCTCAGCTTGGCGAGGGTCCGGAGGGTGTCGGGGTTGACCCAGGGGAGGCCGAGGGCGCACGGCTGCGGCATGCCCCCCTCGTCAGCCTCCTCGTAGGCCGGAAACGCACCGCGCTGGTAGTGGAGCAGCATCCGCTTCGCCACGGCGCTCATCTCTAGGCGAGCGGCCGCGCGGTCGCAAGGGTCTTGCACGCCGTGCTTCCGTTAGGCCCCGGTCCGGGGGTATTGGGGCTATCGCTCTCGCCCATGGAACGCATCGCGATCGCCCTGTCCCCGCTACGCGACGCCTCCCCGCAGGACATCCTCGCGTGGGCGCGGCGCGCCGAGACGCTCGGCTACGAGGCCGTCTTCATCCCGGAGTCGTTCTGCGACTCCCTCGCGTACGCCGAGGCGGTCGCACTCGGCACCGCCCGGGTGAAGGTCGGGACCGCGATCACCAATGTCTACCTGCGCCAGCCGACGCTCCTCGCCGAGGAGGCAGCGGCGGTGCAGGAGTTCTCGGGCGGGCGGCTGCTCCTCGGCATCGGGGTCGGGCACCGCGCGGTCAACGAGCCGCTCGGCATCGACATGGGGGATCCGCTGGGCAAGGTCCGCGCCGTCATCGGCACGCTGCGAGCGGCCTGGGCGAAGGGACCGCATCAGCCCCGCCCGGCTACGCCGCCGCGTCTCCTGGCAGCAGCGCTCGCGCCGCGGATGATCGCGCTCGCGGGCGAGCTCGCCGACGGCGTGATCTTCAATCTCTTCCCGCTCGCCCGCTACCCGCGCGCGCTCGCCTCCCTCCGTCGTGGCGCCGAGCGCGGCGGGCAGGATCTCGGGAGGCTGGAGGTCTGCCACTTCACCACCTGCTACGTCGCCGAGGACCGCGCCGCCGCGCTCCACGAGGCGAAGCGGATGCTTGCCCGCTACGCCAACCTCCCCTTCTACGGCAACATGCTCGCCGCGAGCGGCTTCGCGGCGGAGGTGGACGCGGTCCGCGCTGCGTGGCAGCGACGCGACGTCGCCGCCGCGGAGGGCGCCGTCACCGACGAGATGGCGGACGCGGTGACGCTCGCCGGCGAGCCGGCCCGCTGCCGCGAACGTCTTGCTGCCTATCGGTCCGCGGGCGCAACGCTCCCGATCGTGTTCCCCAACCCCGTCGGAGAGTCCCGGGCGGCCGCGGTCGAGCGAGCGCTCGCTTCGCTCGCGCCTCATTGACTCCCGGGGGCCCGTGCGGTGCTCGCCCGCTGCGCGGGCTCCGCTCCTCCGATGCCCCCGGACCCCCGTCGCCGCCCGCTGACGCGGGCGGCTCCCCGTGATTGCTCGCGGCCTTCGGGCGCTCGGGGCGAGCCGGGCGCGGCTGAGCCGCGCCCGGCTGCCTTTGAAAGCGGTAGACCTCGCTGGTAGCGTGGCGCGCTCCCGTATGGACTACAAGGCGACGCTCAATCTGCCGCGCACGGATTTCCCCATGCGTGCGAACCTTGCCACGCGCGAGCCTGAGATCCTTGCGCGCTGGAAGGCGATCGGTCTCTACGAGCGTCTGCTCGCTCACAACGCGGACCGGCCGCGCTTCGTCCTCCACGACGGTCCGCCCTACGCCAACGGTCACATCCACCTCGGAACGACGCTCAACAAGGTCCTGAAGGACATCATCGTCAAGCACCGTGCGATGTCGGGCCACTCTGCGCCCTACGTGCCGGGGTGGGACTTGCCGTGAGTACGCCGCCCGCTTCGTGGCCGTGCAGCGTGCGGAGTTCGAGCGCCTGGGCGTGCTCGGGGACTGGGAGCATCCCTACCTCACCATGGACCCGGCCTACGTCGCCGAGGAGGTGCGGGCGCTCGGGAAGTGCGTCGCCGCCGGTCTCGTCTACCGGGGGAAGAAGCCCGTCCTCTGGTGCCCCTCGTGCGCCACCGCGCTCGCCGAGGCGGAGGTGGAGTACGTCGAGGAGACGTCGCCCGCGATCTACGTCGCCTATCCCTTCGTCGATCCGCTACCAGCCTCCCTTGCCGGCCTCCCCGCCCCGGCGGCCGCCATCTGGACCACCACCCCATGGACCTTGCCGGCCAGCCTTGCGATCGCGGTCCATCCGGACCACGAGTACGCCGCCGTGGAGCTCGGCGGCCGGGTGCTCGTCGTCGCGGCGGCGCTCGTCGCGAGCCTCGCTGCCGCCGTCGGTGAGAAACGCATTCCGCGCGAGCTCGTTCGCGTGCGCGGGCGCGATCTCGAGGGCGGGCGCTGCCGGCATCCGTGGATCGATCGCGTCGTTCCCATCGTACTCGCCGACTACGTCACGCTCGAGAGCGGTACGGGACTCGTCCACACCGCTCCCGGCCACGGGCAGGAGGACTTCGAGACCGGACTGCGCTACGGCCTCGACGTGCTGACGCCCGTCGATGCGCGCGGACGCTTCACCCCGGAGGTGCCTGAATGGGCGGGCAGCCTCGTCTTCGAGGCGAACCCGCACATCGTCGAGCATCTGCGCGCCCGGGGAGCGCTCCTCGCCGCCGCACCCTTCAAGCACAGCTATCCCCACTGCTGGCGGTGCAAGAACCCGGTCGTCTTCCGCGCCACGGAGCAGTGGTTCATCGGCATCGACCGGGCGGAGCTCCGGGCGCGCGCCCTCGCCGAGATCCAGCGCGTGCGCTGGATCCCGGAGTGGGGTCGCGAGCGCATCGCGAACATGATCGCAACCCGACCTGACTGGTGCATCTCGCGGCAGAAGGACTGGGGCGTTCCGGTGGTCGCGCTCTACTGCGAGGGATGTCAGCAGCCGTTCACGAGTGAGGCCCTCTGCGAGCACGTCGCCGCGATCTTCGCGCGGGAAGGCGGCGACGCGTGGTTCGCGCGGCCCACCGGAGACCTCGTTCCCCCCGGCACCCGCTGCCCCGCGTGCGGTGGAACGAAGTTCCGTCGCGAGACCGACATGCTCGACGTCTGGTTCGATTCGGGGACGAGCTGGAAGGCCGTCCTCGAGCGGCGTCCCGAGCTCGGCGGGCACGCGGACGTCTATCTCGAGGGCAGCGACCAGCACCGCGGTTGGTTCCACAGCGCCCTTCTGAGCGGTGTCGCGGTGGCGGGTCGCGCGCCGTACGAGGCCGTCGTCACCCACGGGTTCGTGCTCGACGGCGTGGGCCGCAAGATGTCGAAATCGCTCGGGAACGTGATCGCGCCGGAGGAGGTGATCGCTCGCCATGGCGCGGAGCTCCTCCGGCTCTGGGTGGCCGCCGAGGACTACCGCGAGGACGTGCGCATCTCGGAGGAGATCCTGGGGCAGCTCGTCGAGGCCTACCGCCGCGTCCGGAACACGGCACGCTTCCTCCTCGGCAATCTCTACGACTTCGACCCGGCGAGCGACGCGCTCCCGCACGCCCGCCTACCGGAGCTGGAGCGCTGGGCGCTCCATCGGACGCACGCGCTCCTCGAGCGCTGCCGCGCGGCCTACGAGTCGTTCGAGTTCCACCTGATCTACCACGCGCTCAACAACTTCTGCAGCGTCGACCTCTCCTCCTTCTATCTCGACGTGCGGAAGGACCGCCTCTACTGCGAGCGGCCGGGCGGGCCCGAGCGCCGCAGCACCCAGACCGCGCTCTTCGGCATCCTCGACGTGCTCGTGCGCCTCATGGCGCCGCTCCTCTCCTTCACCGCGGAGGACATCTGGGGGCACATGCCGGGCCGCGAGCGGGCGCCGAGCGTCTTCCTGGGGGGTCTGCCCGAGCCGCCCGCCGCATGGCGCGACGAGCAGCTCGCAGCCCGCTTCGAACGCCTGCTCGCGGTGCGCGCCGCCGTCACGAAGGCGATCGAGGAGGCGCGTCAGGCGGGAGTCGTGAAGCAGTCCTCGGAGGCTCGGGTGGTGCTGGGGGTCGAGCAGGGCGACGGCCTGGCGGAGCTCCTCGCAGCCCAGGCCGCGGAGCTCCCGGCGCTCTTCCTGACCGCTGCGGTCACCGTGGGCGACGACGGCCGGGCGCCCGCCAGCCCGGTGCTCGCCGGCCTGCGGGTCGCGGTCGAGCGGGCGTCTGGCAAGAAGTGCCCGCGTTGCTGGAACGTGCGGGTGGTCGGCGGGGACGCCCGGCATCCCGATCTCTGCGCACGCTGCGCGACGGTGGTGGCGTGAGAGATCCGCGCTGGCGGCTCGCGCTCGTGGTCGCCATCGGGATTCTCGCCGCTGACCAAGCGACGAAGGCCCTCGTCGCGCGAACGCTGCGGCTTCACGAGACGGTCGTCTGGCTCCCGATCTTCGCGTTCACCTATGTGCGCAACACGGGGGCTGCCTTCGGTATGCTCGCGGACGTCCCCCCCGGGGTCCGACTCCCGCTCTTCCTCGCGGTCACGCTCGGGGCCGCCGGCGCGCTCGTCTCCTTTCTCCGTCGGACCCCCCGCGAGCAGCCGTGGGTCGTGGCGGCGATCGGCGGGATCCTGGGCGGCGCCGTCGGCAACCTCATCTGCCGGCTGCGCTACGGCGAGGTGATCGACTTCCTGGACCTGCACTGGGGCGATCTCCACTGGCCCGCCTTCAACCTCGCCGACTCCGCGATCACCACCGGGGTGGCGGTCGTCCTGCTGCACTCGCTCCGCCGGGGGTAGGGGCCGGTCTTCCCCGCTCTCGCGAACGGCAGCAGGGGCTCACCCTCCTAGGTCGGGAGCGGCGGGCGGGTCGCTCGCCGCGCTTCGGCGAGGTGCACGAGGACGCGCTCGGCGATCTCGCGGAAGGCGCGGCTCTGCGGGTGCGCGGGGTCGGCGGCGACGAGCGGAACCCCATGATCGCCCGCCTCGCGGATCGCTCGCACGAGGGGAATCTCGCCCAGCAGCGGCACGCCGAAGGTACGAGCCATCTCCGCGCCGCCCCCATGCGCGAAGAGCTCGGCGCGCGTGCCGCAGCCCGGGCAGATGTGAAAGCTCATGTTCTCGATCACGCCCAGGACGGGTGCCTGCACCTGCCGGAACATCTGAACGCCGCGCCGCACGTCCGCGAGCGCCACCTCCTGCGGCGTCGTGACGATGATGCCTCCCGTGATCGGCACCTGCTGCGTGAGCGTCAGCTGGATGTCGCCGGTCCCGGGCGGGAGGTCGATCACGAGCACGTCGAGCTCGCCCCAGACGACGTTCCGCAGAAACTCGGTCACGAGCTTCGTCACCATCGGTCCGCGCCAGATGACCGGCGTGTGCTCGCCGACGAACATCCCCATCGAGATCGCGCGGATGCCGTGCCGCTCGACCGGCACGAGCTTCCGGCCCTCGCCCGCGCGGACCTTCGCGTCGATGCCGAGCATGAGCGGCACGCTCGGGCC
>VBLA01000279.1 GCA_005879245.1 Deltaproteobacteria bacterium | reverse complement strand
GGCGGTCGCCACCCGGTCTACATCGTGTGGCACGCGCGTGCCTGGTGCCCGATGGCCTGCAAGGTCTTCACGTCACCGCGGCGGCTCCGCCGCGAGGCGGCGCTGCTCGCGACCCTCGACCACCCGAACATCGTGCGCTGCCTCGGCGCGCGCCGGCCCGCGCACCTGCTGATGGAATTCCTCGACGGGCCGACGCTGGCGGCGCTGATCGGCTCCCGTCCCCGAGGCCGGCTCGGCGTGTCCGATGCGATGCGGGTGGCGATCCATCTCGGGGCCGCGCTGGTGCACACCCACGAGCGGGGCTTCGTCCACCTCGACGTCAAGCCGTCCAACGTCATCGTCGTGCGCGGCCGCCCCGTGCTCTTCGACTTCGGCATCGCGTGTCGCCCCACTACCCGACGTCTGCGCCGACCGGTGGGGACCGCGCCATACATGGCCCCCGAGCAGTGCCGCGCCGGGACCGTGACGCCCGCGACGGACGTCTTCGGGTTCGGCGTCACGCTCTACGAGTCGCTGACAGGGCGGCTCCCGTTCCCCGGCGGCTCGCGCCGGCCCTTTCCGCAGATCACCGTGCCGCCGCGGCCCTTGCGGCAGCACGCCCCCGCCGTGCCGGCGGCGCTCGAGGAACTCGTGATGGCGTGCCTCGCCGCCCATCCCGAGGCGCGCCCTGCGCTCCCGGGGCTCCTGCCGGCGCTGCACGAGTTCATCCAGCACGGGCCGTCGATGTGGCCCGTCGGGTTCGATCCGTCCGCCGCCGCCTGACGCCGCCGAGAAGCACGGGTCACCTTGACCGCCCCGGCGGCGGCGTGTAATTCGAGCGCCCGCGTGCGGTTCTACGAGTACGAAGCCAAGGCCCTCTTCGCCCGCCACGGCACTCCGCTCCCGAAGGGCCAGGTCGCACGGACCGCCGCCGAGGCGCAGAAGATCGCGGCCGGCATCGGCGGCCCGGTCGTCCTGAAGTCGCAGGTCCTGACCGGTGGCCGCATGAAGGCCGGCGGCGTCAAGTTCGCCGACGCGCCCGCGGATGCCGAAGCGGCGGCGAAAGCCATCCTCGCGCTCGAGATCAAGGGGCAGAAGCCGCGCGGGGTCCTGGTCGAGCAGCGCGCACCGGTGGCACAGGAGTACTTCGCCGCCGTCACCTGGGACGGGCGGCGGAAGCTACCGGTCCTCATCTTCAGCGACATGGGCGGCATCGACATCGAGGAGGTGGCGGAGAAGCACCCAGCGCACGTGGCACGCGCGCATCTCTCGACGATTCTCCCATGGAGCGCCTACCGGGCGAAGGAGGCGATCGTCGCCGTCGGCGTCACCGGCGACGACTTAAACCGCCTGATCCCCATCGTCTCGACCCTCGTCGAGGTCTTCCTGCGCTACGACCTGACCCTCGCCGAGATCAATCCGCTCGGCAAGCTCGCGGACGGCCGCTTCCTGGTGCTGGACGGGCACGTCGACCTGGAGGGCGACGCGCGCGACAAGCACGCGAAGCTCCTCGAGGAGCTCGGCATCGGCAAGGAGGAGACCCGCGAGGCGCGCCCGCCGACCGCGTTCGAGATCAAGGGCGCGCAGGTCGATGCCTCCGACCACCGCGGCGTGGCGGGCAACGTGCGCGAGTTCGACGGCGACCTCGGGCTCGTGATCGGCGCCGGCGGTGGCTCGCTGACCCTCTTCGACGCGATCCGCAAGCACGGCGGTCGGCCGGCAAACTACTGCGAGATCGGCGGCAATCCGAGCGTCAGGAAGGCGTGCGACCTGACCAAGCTCATCCTCTCCAAGCCCGGCGTCAAGAAGATCGCCGTCATGATGAACGTCGTCTCCAACACCAGGGTGGACATCGTGGCGCGCGGGGTGATCAAGGGCTGCGTCGAGTCGGGGCGCGACCCCGCCGAGACGATCGCCATCTTCCGCATCCCGGGCGCGTGGGAGGACGACGGGTTCACCATTCTCCGCAAGTACGGCGTCGAGTACTGCGATCGTACGGTGTCGATGGACGAGGCCGCGGGGCGCGCGGTCGCCAAGATGGCGCGCGCCTGATGTCGATCCTCATCAACAAGGACACCACCGTCATCATCCAGGGCATCACCGGCCGCGAGGCCGTGAACCTGACCCGCGAGGGCCTCGACTACGGCACGAAAATCGTGGGCGGCGTCACTCCCGGCCGCGCCGGCCGCGACGTCTACGGGGTGCCGGTCTACGACTGCGTGCGCGACATCACGGCCAAGCAGCAGGTCGACGGCTCGATCGTCACCGTGCCGCCCCGCTTCACGCGCGACGCCGTGTTCGAGGCGATCGAGGCGGGCGTCAAGCTGATCGTCATCGTCACCGAGCGCATCCCGCGCGGCGAGGTGGCGCAGATGGTGGAGCTGGCGCGACTCCGCGGTGCGCGCATCATCGGCCCGAACTGCCTCGGCATCCTCTCCCCCGACGAGGCCAAGATGGGTGGGCTCGGCGGCCCCGCCGTGAACGTCCGGCGGGCCTTCAAGAAGGGGCCGATCGGCGTCATGTCGCGCTCGGGGGGCATGACGACCGAGATCGCGAACACGCTCTCCGCTGCGGGTCTCGGGCAGTCGACCGCCGTCTCGATCGGCGGCGACGCGATCATCGGCTCGACCTACGCCGAGCTGATGCCGCTCTTCGAGGCGGATCGGGAGACCAGGGCGATCGTCATCTACTCCGAGCCGGGGGGCCGCATGGAGGCCGAGCTGGCCGACTGGGTGCGCGAGAACAAGTCGCGCCTTCCCATCGTCGCCTTCATGGCCGGCCGCTTCATGGACGAGATGCCCGGGATGCGCTTCGGTCACGCCGGCACGATCGTCGAGGGCAAGGCCGATACCACCGTTGACAAGATCGAGCGGATGAAGGCCGCGGGCATCGCGGTTGCGGAGCGGATCGAGGACATCCCGGCGCTCGTGAAGGAGCGCCTGCGGGGGCACTGATGCCGGGCATGTTCATCGACGTCGAGGTCGACGCGAAGACCGCGGGCGACACCGCCCTCGCCAAGAAGCTGACCGAGGTCTGCCCGGTCAACATCTTCGCGCAGGAGAAGGACGGCCGGCTGCGGATCGTCGGCGAGAACCTCGACGAGTGCGTGCTCTGCGACCTGTGCGTGCAGGCCGCGCCCGCCGGCACGGTCCGCGTCGTCAAGCTCTACGAGCGCTGACGCGGCCGCCAGAGGGGCTCGTGCTCAGTCCTCCCGCAGCAGGCGGAGGAACGCCGCGCCGTAGCGCGCGAGCTTGGTCGGCCCGATGCCGGGCACGGCGAGAAGCTCCGCCTCGTGGGTCGGTCGCGTCGCCGCCATGCGGGCGAGGACCGCGTCGCTGAAGACGATGTAGGCGGGCACTCCCTCGGTGTCGGCGAGCTGGCGGCGGAGCGCCCGGAGACGCTGGAAGAGCTCGCCGTCCGGGATGGACGCCGCTGCGACGGCGGGACGCGTCGGCGCCGCCCGCGCCGGCCGCACGAGGTCGGCGAAGGACGTGCCCCCGCAGGCGTCGCACGCCGTGCCGCAGGCGGCGATCGATTCGTCGAAGTGGGCGACGAGGTTGGCCCAGCGACAGCCGGCCATCTCCGCGAGGTCGAACATCGCGCG
>VBLA01000278.1 GCA_005879245.1 Deltaproteobacteria bacterium | reverse complement strand
CACGCCCGGGACCTCATCACGGCGTCCGGGCCGGTGACCGTGCGCGGCCGCCAGCTCGATCTCCGCGGGCTCGGCATGGAGGTCAAGGTCGGCCCGCAGCACGTTCGCTTCCTGCGCGACGTGCACACGATCGTGCACTCCGATGCAGCTGCGTCGTGAGCTGCTGATCGCGATCGGCCTCGCGGCGCTCGGTTCGATGCGGGCGGATGGGGAGCCCGCGGCCGACGGCTCGCGGGCCAGCAACCCTCTCGATCTGGGTGAGTTCGGCAAGCGCAAGGAGCCGATCTTCATCACCTCCGACAGCCTCGAGTACGACTACAAGATGAACGTGGTCGTCTACCACGGTGACGTGCACGCCACCCAGGGACCGGTCACTCTCCGGAGCGACACGTTGACCATCACCCTCGAGAAGACCGACCAGGACGGGTCAAGCGACGCGCCGAAAGGCGACCCGCCCAAGGCCGACCCGCCGAAAAGCAACCCGCGCCTACGCCAGATCATCGCGGCCGGCCACGTGCGCATGGACGACGGCACGCGCACGGCCACCGGTGGCCGCGCCGTGTTCGAGCAGAGCGAGCGCACCGTGGTGCTGACCGAGAACCCCGTGTTGCACGAGGGCTCGAACGAGGTCGTCGGCGATCGCGTGGTCGTCTACCTCGACGAGAACCGCAGCATCGTGGAGGGCGGGCGCAAGCGGGTGAAGGCCGTGCTCTACCCGAGCAAGGACAGTGGGCTGACGCCGGCCGGGACGAACAAGGAAGGCGAGCACGCACCCGGGAAGCAGGACGAGCAGGCGCGGGTCGAGCCCGCCCCCGCCGCGGGATCGCCTGCCAGCGGAGCGGTCGGCGGTACGCCCCCATGAACGGACGCGGCGCAGCGCTCCTGCGGGCCGAGGGGCTGAACAAGTCCTTTGGTGGCCGCCGGGTCGTCAACGACGTTTCGATCGAGGTGCGGGCCGGCGATGTGGTGGGCCTCCTCGGTCCGAACGGCGCCGGCAAGACGACGACGTTTCACATGATGGTCGGGCTCACGCGGCCGGACAGCGGCACGGTGTTGCTGGGCGGCGAGAACGTGACGCAGCTGCCGATGTACGAGCGCGCGCGCCGGGGGATCAGCTATCTCCCCCAGGAGCCGTCGATCTTCCGCAAGCTCACCGTCGAGGAGAACCTCCTCGCGATCCTCGAAACGCTCGCGCTCACGACGGAGGAGCGCGCCGAGCGCCTGCGTCAGCTGCTTGACGAGCTCGGCGTGGCGCGACTGGCGAAGAACAAAGCGCTCTCCTTGTCGGGCGGCGAGCGGCGGCGGGTGGAGATCACGCGCGCGCTCGTTCTTTCACCATCGTTCATGCTCCTCGACGAACCGTTTGCGGGCATCGATCCGATTGCTGTGGTTGACATTCAGAGCATTGTGACTCAGTTAAAGGAGCGGGGGATCGGTGTCCTCATCACGGATCATAACGTGCGAGAGACTCTCGGGATCTGTGACCGCGCGTACATCCTGAACGAGGGGACGATTCTCGAGGAGGGCGGCCCGGCCCGCATCGCAGCAAGCAAGCAAGCGCGGGAGAACTATCTAGGCGAGAAGTTCCGACTGTAGTATCGCGGAAGCACCTGATGGCGAACGACGCCCGCATCGTCCTGCAGCAGCGGCTCACCCAACAGCTGGTGATGACGCCGCAGCTGCGGCAGGCGATCAAGATCCTCCAGGTCTCGCGGGCCGAGCTCGAGACGCTCGTCGACCAGGAGCTCACCGAGAACCCGGTCCTCGAGGAGCAGCAGGTCGACGAGAAGGCCGAAGGGCCGGCGGAGGTGCCCACCGTCGACGGCCAGAACGGCACCGAGGAGTGGCAGGCCGACGGAGAGCCGAAGGTCGAGGAGCGCGAGGCCGCCAGCGTCGGCGAGATCGACTGGAAAGAATACGCCGAGAACTACAGCAACGACTTCCATGGCTCGCTGGGGCACGGCGCGGCGAGCGACGACGAGGACCGTCGCGCGGCGCTCGAGAACGTGCTCGTCAAGCGGACGCTGCTGCCCGATCATCTCATGTGGCAGCTCCGGCTCTCCGACTTCTCCGAGCAGGAGAAGGAGGTGGGTGCCTTCATCATCGGCAGCCTCGACAAGGACGGCTACCTCCCCATCCAGCTCGAGGAGGTGGCGTTCCTCGTCGACAGCTGGCCCGACGTGGCGATCGTCGAGCGCGTGCTCGCCCGCATCCAGGAGTTTGATCCTCCCGGCGTGGCGGCCCGCGGCCTCGCCGAGTCCCTCCTGATCCAGCTCCGGCAGCTCGGGCTGGACGGGGCCTCGCTCCCCGCTCGCATCGTGCGGGACTTCCTCCCCATGCTGGAGAGCCGCCGTTTCGACCGGCTGGCGCGCGAGCTCAACGTGCCGATCGAGCAGGTCGCCGAGGCGACCAAGGTCATCTCGGTGCTCGAGCCCAAGCCGGGTCGCGACTTCAGCGACGCCGACACGCGCTACGTCACCCCGGACGTCTTCGTGCAGAAGGTGGGGGAGGAGTACGTCGTCACGCTGAACGACGAGGGGCTCCCGCGGCTGCGCGTGTCGTCCTTCTACCGGCGGATGCTCGGCCAGAACGGCTCACCCGAGGCGCGCGGCTACATCCAGGAGAAGATGCGGGCGGCCGCCTGGCTCATCAAGTCGATCCACCAGCGCCAGCGGACGCTCTACATGGTCACCTCGAGCATCGTGAAGTTCCAGCGCGACTTCCTCGACTCGGGGGTGTCGCAGCTCCGTCCCCTCGTGCTGAAGGACGTGGCGAACGACATCGGCATGCACGAGTCGACGGTGAGCCGGGCGACGGCGGGCAAGTACGCCCACACCCCGCAGGGAACGTTCGAGCTCAAGTACTTCTTCACCTCGAGCCTGCGCGGCGGGCACGGGTCGGAGGTCTCGGCCGAGAGTGTCAAGGAGAAGATCCGCGAAATCATCGCGAAGGAGGACGCTCGCAAGCCCTTGAGCGACCAGTACATCGCCGAGCTGCTCGGCAAGGAGCAGATCGACATCGCCCGGCGCACGGTCGCCAAGTACCGCGAGCTGATGGGCATCCTGCCCTCCTCCAAGCGAAAGCAGGTGTACTGAGTCGCCTGATCATGCTCTCCCCTCACGGTCCTCCATCCCGAGGAGGCGCCCCGATGCAGATCACCGTGACCTTCCGCCACGTCGAGCCGACTCCGGCGCTGCGTACCTACGCCGAGGAGAAGCTCTCACGGGTCAAAAAATACCTCCGCCGGCCGGTGGACGCCCACGTGATCCTGAGTGTCGCCAAGGAGCGCCACGTGGCCGAGATCACGCTCAAGGCGGACCACGTCACGATGTTCGCTCAGGAGGAGACCCACGACCTCTACTCCGCGATCGATCTCGCGCTCGACAAGCTCGAGCACCAGGCGCAGA
>VBLA01000277.1 GCA_005879245.1 Deltaproteobacteria bacterium | reverse complement strand
TCTTCCTCCGTCAAACTTTGCCTTGCAGGAAGAACGCGATCACCAACGCATACAGGGCCAGCGCCTCCATCAGCGCGAGGCCCACGATCAGCGGCGTGAAGATGCGGTCCGCCGAATTCGGGTTCCGGCCGATCGATTCCATGGCCGCCGCCGTCGCCCGACCCTGGCCGAGCGCGGCGCCGAATGCCGCAAGGCCGAGCCCGAGCCCGGCTGCGAGCGCGATCAGGCCCCTGTACCATAAGCCTCCACCCCCCTCTGCCGCCACCTCGGCAAACGCCGGGTCCGCCATCGCTACGACCGCCAGCGCTGCCCAGAGCGATCCTCCGACACGCCTCATTCCGCTCCCCTTCCAGGCCGCCAACTGTCCCTTCCTCTCCTCTTGTCCGCTCCGCTCCCACCGGGACGGCGACCAAAGCCTCCGACTTGAGCTAGTGCTCGGCGTGGCTGACCGCCAACGCGAGGTAGATCGCGCTCAGCATCGTGAACACGAACGCCTGCACGACGGCCACGAAGGCGCCGAGCACGTAGAACACCACCGGCACCCCGAACTTCGTGAGCGACGTGAAGATCTCCACGACCTGGTGGTCCGCGAACATGTTGGCGAAGAGACGGATACCGAGCGAGATCGGCCGGAAGAGGTTGCTGAACACATCGACCACCAGCATGAGGGGTGCGAGGACCGCAATCGGGCCGAGGAAGTGCTTCAGGTACTTCACGCCGTGCTCGCGCGCCCCGTAGACGTTGTAGGCCAGAAACGACACGGCGCCCAGACCGAAGGTGATGTTGAAGTCCGCCGTGGGTGGCGTGAAGCCGGGGATGAGACCGATCAGATTCGCCAGCAGGATGAAGATGAAGAAGCTCCCCAGGAGCGGAACGTAGCGCTCTGCGTGCTCTCCGATCACGCTCTCGACGAGCCCGGTCATTACCTCGACGAAGGCCTCGGCGACGCTCCGGGCAGTGAGCCGCGACTCTGGCGTGGCCGCCGCCTCTGCGCTAGCCAGCCGGGGACGCACGTAGGCGGCGAAGGCGAGGATCACCCCGACGACGAGCGCCGATGTGGCGACGTGCTCGGCGCTTCCAAGACCGCGGAGCCAGGTAAAGGGTTCGTGGCCCATCAGCCCTGCCGGGCGCTCACGGCCTCCCAGACGGCCGCCACCGGGAAGCACGTCAGGCCCACAGCGAACCCGATCGGGTGGCGAACTTGACGATGCGATCACGACCGGTTGCCGCACGCGCCAGGCGAAGCGCGCTCATCGTCGCCTCCGTGCCCGAACTCACCAGACGTACCTGCTCGAGCGACGGGAGTGCCTCCACCAGCAGCCGGGCCAACTCCAATTCGACGGCGGTGGGCGCGCCGAAGCTCGTGCCCGCTCGGACGCGCTCGGTCACGGCGCTCGAACTGTCGCACGAGCTGAATGAGCCGCACGAAGCCCCCCACGACCGCCAGGAGCGTCGCGACCACCAGCGCGTATGGATCCGACCCGAGCCAGCGATCGATCAGCCATCCGACCACTGCCCCGGCCGCGATCGTACCCGAGAACTCGAAGGCCACCGCTCCATAGCGAGTGTAGCGAATGATGGGAGCGGGAGGCGGCAATCAAGCGTCCGCCAGGACCTTCCGGGCGGCGCGGCCGAATCGCTCGATGTCGGCCTCGGTATGCGCCAGCGACAGGAACATCACCTCGAATTGCGACGGCGGGAGGTACATCCCCTCGGCGAGCATGCCATGGAAGAAGCGGGCGAAGCGCGCCGTGTCGGCGCGCCGGGCACCGGCATAGTCGCGCACCTCCTCGACGCCGAGGAACAAGGTCAGCAGAGACCCCACGCGATTGACGCAGGCCGGAACCCCCGCCGTGGCGACCGCCTCCCGCAGCTGAGCCTCGGCGAGGGCACCGAGTCCATCGAGTCGCGCGTACGCATCCCGGGTGTCGCGCATGGTCTGCAGGGTGGCCAGGCCGGCCGCGGCGCTGAGCGGGTTCCCGGAGAGCGTCCCGGCCTGATAGACCGGGCCACCGGGCGCGAGCTGCTTCATCAGCGAGCGCGGGCCACCGAAGGCACCTACCGGTAGGCCACCGCCGATCACCTTACCCAGGCAGGTGAGATCCGGCGTCACGCCGTACCGCCCCTGCGCGCCGCTCCAGCCCACCCGGAATCCGGTGATGACCTCGTCGAAGATGAGCACGGCTCCCGCCCGGGTCGTCTCCTCGCGCAGGGTTTCGAGAAATCCCGGCTCCGGCGGCACGAGCCCCATGTTGCCGGCGACCGGCTCGACGATCACGGCCGCCACCTCCTCGCCGCGGCTCCGTAGCAACGCGCGCACGCCGGCGGTGTCGTTGAACATTGCCGGCGAACTTGACGATGCGATCACGACCGGTTGCCGCACGCGCCAGGCGAAGCGCGCTCATCGTCGCCTCCGTGCCCGAACTCACCAGACGTACCTGCTCGAGCGACGGGAGTGCCTCCACCAGCAGCCGGGCCAACTCCAATTCGACGGCGGTGGGCGCGCCGAAGCTCGTGCCCGCTCGGACGCGCTCGGTCACGGCGGCGACGACGCGCGGATGCGCGTGCCCGAGGATGAGTGGACCCCAGGACCCCACGAAGTCCAGGTACGCTTGCCCGTCGGCGTCGATGATCTCCGCGCCATGCGCGCGCTGGAGGAAGAGCGGAGTACCCCCTACCGCCGCCCAGGCGCGCACGGGGCTGTTCACCCCGCCGGGAATCACGCGGCACGCTTCGGCGAAGAGTCGCTCGGAGTCGTGCGCCACCTTCGCAAACCCTGACACCCGCCCTCTGCAGGGTCAAGCAGAAGAAAAGTGCGACCGCAACGCGACGTTCCCCTTGCGGCGCGACCCGCACATCGCCTATACGACCAGCCTTCCGGCCAACGCCTTCCTGGAGAGCACCTACGTGCAGCGCCGCGCGCCTGCTCCCGTCATTCGTCTGGCGAGGGAACCGGCAGCACGCGTGCGGGCGGGTCTGTGTTTCAAACAAGCCGCACAAGGGCGCGAAATAACTGCCCTATATCGCTTATGAACAGATGTGGATAAGCGTGTGCGTAACTCCGTGATGTCGAGCCTCGAGCGTACCTGGGAACGTGTCCTCGAGCGCGTGGCCGAACGGGTGACTTCGGAGGATCTCACACAGCTCATTCGCCCGCTTCGTCCGGTCGCGCTGACTCCGACCGAACTGCGGCTCGAGGCGCCGAACAAGCTTTCCTTGCTCTGCGTCACCGACAACTATCTCGGCACACTCCGCGATGCGATCAGCTCCGTCGCCGGACCACGCCAGGTGCTGATCGATCTACCCGTGCGCGACCAGGGAGAGCTCTTCCCCGATTCGGCGCGGCGCCGGCCCGATCGGCGGCTGCGCGCCGTGCACGCGACGCTCAACCCCAAGTACACCTTCGCCAATTTCGTCGTCGGCGCCTCGAACCAGTTCGCGCATGCGGCGAGCAAGGCAGTCGCGACACAGCCCGGCGACCACTACAACCCACTCTTCATCTACGGCGGCGTCGGTCTCGGCAAAACGCACCTGGTGAACGCCATCGGCCACCAGATCCTCGAACGCCAGACGCTGGTTCGCATCGCGTACCTCTCCTCCGACGCGTTCATGAACGACCTCATCGCCTCGCTCCGTCGCGATCGCATGAGCGACTTCAAGGAACGCTTCCGCCGCGTCGACGTCCTCATCCTGGACGACGTGCAGCTCTTGGCAGGCCGCGAGCGAACCCAGGAGGAGTTCTTCCACACGTTCAACACGCTCTACGACCACCGGCGCCAGATCGTCCTCACCTCGGACAAGGTGCCGAAGGAGATTCCCGACCTCGAGGAGCGCCTGAGAAACCGCTTCGAGTGGGGGCTGATCGCGGACATCCAGCCCCCCGACGTCGAGACCCGCGTGGCCATTCTCGAGAAGAAGGCCGAGATGGAGAACATCCCGCTCACCCACGACGTGGCCCTGTTCCTCGCGGGGCAGGTGGCCTCGAACGTCCGGCAGTTGGAGGGCCTCCTCATCCGCCTTGGCGCCTACGCATCGCTCACGCGGCGGCAGATCAGCATCGATTTCGCCCGTGAGATACTGCAGATGGTCCTCAAGCCCGCCCAGCCGACGGTGTCCTTCGACGACATCACGCGGGCCGTGTGCGACCACTTCTCGCTTCGTCCCGCCGATCTCCGCTCGAAGCGACGAAGTCGCAACGTCGCCCTTCCTCGGCAGGTTGCGATGTACCTCTGCCGGCGTCTCTTGAGCGCGTCCTTCCCACACATCGGCGAGCTCTTCGAACGTGACCACTCGACCGTCATCCACGCGACGACGGTCACCGAGCGTCGCATCAAGGAGGATGCGGCCTTCCAGGCCACCGTCGAGCGGCTCGAGCGCACCATACGTGGGCAATAGCAGTAGTAAACAACGTTGAAGAGCACAGTGGACAAGCTCTGCGCGCTCCACTACATGGATCCAGGGAATTCGGGCGTTCCCCACGCCATCCACATGCCCTACGCCGTGAGGATCTGGTGCGGGGTCTCCACCTCGTGCAGGGTGTGGTGGAACGGCGGAACACCTTGCCGATCCTCTCGAACGTCCTCGTAGAGCCGGCCGAAGGAGGCATCGCGCTCACCGCCACGGACATGGAAGTGGGACTGCGTGGTCTGGTGCCAGCTCAGATGAAGAAGAAGGGCTCGGTTACGCTCAATGCGCGGAAACTCTACGAGATTGCGCGTGAGGTGACGGCGGAGGAAGTGACCCTCAAATCCGCCCAGGTGGGGTGGGTTGATCTCCTGGCTGGTCGGTCGAAGTTCCGTATCGTCAGTCTCGACCCGAAGGATTTTCCCCAGTTGCCTCTCGGGACCGCGACGGTGGACGGGACATCGGTTCGTCTGGCGGCGGGAACGCTGCGGGAGATGGTGGACAAGACGCTGTTCGCCGTGTCCTCGGACGAGACCCGTTTCAATCTCTCCGGCGTGTTCCTGTCGACCCCGGAGGCGGGAACGCTGCGCATGGTCGCTACCGACGGGCACCGGCTCGCGCTGGTGGACCGGCGGGTACCCGAGGTGAAGCTCCCACGTGGTGTCATCATGCCCCGTAAGGGTCTCCTCGAGGCACGGAAGCTGCTCGATGAGACCGGGGATGAGGACGTCACCGTGGTCGTCTCGAGCAAGGACGTCCGGCTTGCCACGCCCGCGGTGTCGTTCTTCATGCGCCTCGTCGAGGGAGAGTTCCCGGACTACCAGCAGGTGATCCCAGCCGCTCCTCGCGCCCAGGTACGGGTCAACCGCGACGATCTCTTCGCCGCGCTCAGACGGATATCACTCCTCGCCAGCGAGCGGTCGCGCGGTGTGAAGTTCCAGCTCGAGCGTGGACGCCTCGAGCTCTCGGCGAGCAACCCGGACCAAGGTGAAGCGAGCGAGGACGTGGAAATCACGTACGCTGGCGACTCACTCACGCTCGGCTTCAATGCTCGCTACGTCATCGATGTCCTCGCCGTCCACGGTGAAGGGGAGGTCATCGAACTCGGCTTCACCGACGAGGTCGGGCCGGCGCTGCTGCGCGCGTCCGGCGACCCCGACTACACCTACGTCGTGATGCCGATGCGCCTGTAGGCCGCTTCCTCACCCGATCACCGTAGCCCTTCGTTTAACAGTGCTACCGTTCTACCCCTAAGTCAGCGGAATTTCCTGCGTTTAGTAGGGGTAGTCCTATGGCGTAGCCGCCCCGAAGAAGCTAAAATAGGGAGCGCTAACAAAACTGCTTTTCGGAGGTTCATGAGCACACCAGAAACCCTTTACGGCGCCGAGCACATCCGGGTCCTCGAGGGCCTCGAAGCCGTACGGAAGCGCCCCGGGATGTACATCGGCGACACCGCGGAGCGAGGCCTTCACCACCTCGTCTTCGAGGTCGTCGACAACTCCATCGACGAGTGTCTTGCGGGCGAGTGCAAGCGCGTCGCCGTCACCATTCACATCGATTCGAGCGTTACCGTCGACGACGATGGCCGAGGGATTCCGGTTGAGCTTCATCCCAGCGAGGGCGTCTCGGCGGCCCAGGTCGTCATGACCAAGCTCCATGCGGGCGGGAAGTTCGACAAGGCTGCCTACAAGGTCTCGGGCGGCCTTCACGGCGTTGGCATCTCGGTCGTGAACGCGCTCTCCGAGACCCTCGAGATGGAGGTGCGGCGGGGCGGGAAGGTGTACTTCCAGCGCTACCACCGGGGCACACCGGAAACGCCGGTCGAGGAGACCGGCATCACGAGCCAACGTGGCACCAAGATCACGTTCAAGCCGGACCCACTCATCTTCGAGACGACTGCCTTCAGCTTCGACGTCCTCTCGCAGCGCCTTCGCGAGCTTGCCTTCCTCAACCGCGGAATCCACATCACCATCGAGGATGAGCGAGATCAGAAATCCCACGAGTTCGTGTACGAGGGCGGCATCGTCTCGTTCGTCCAGCATCTGAACAAGGCGAAGACGCCCATCCATCCCGACGTCATCTACTTGCAAGGCTCTCGCGACGGCATCGAGATCGAGATCGCACTGCAGTGGAACGAGGGATACGCGGAGAACGTGTACGCCTTCGCCAACAACATCAACACGATCGAGGGTGGGACCCATCTCGTCGGCTTCAAGTCGGCCCTCACGCGGACGATCAACGCCTATGCCGTCGCCAACAGCCTCGTCAAGAAGGACGACGAAGGACTGCAGGGCGAGGATGTCCGTGAGGGTCTCACGGCAATCGTTAGCGTGAAGGTGCCCGAGCCCCAGTTCGAGGGGCAGACGAAGACGAAGCTCGGCAACAGCGAGGTGAAGGGCACGGTGGAGGCGTTGCTGAATGATCGCCTCGCCGTCTACCTCGAAGAGCATCCGGCCGAGGGCCGGCGTGTTATCCTGAAGGGCATCGAGGCGGCCCGCGTACGCGAGGCGACACGCAAGGCCAAGGACCTCGCGCGCCGCAAGGGCGCGCTCGACGGCAGCGGCCTGCCGGGGAAGCTCGCCGACTGCCAGGAACGGGACCCGGCGCTCTCGGAGCTCTTCATCGTCGAGGGAGACTCGGCCGGCGGGTCGGCCAAGCAGGGCCGCGCTCGCAAGAACCAGGCGATCCTGCCGCTGCGTGGAAAGATCCTGAACGTCGAGAAGGCGCGCTTCGACAAGATGCTCTCATCGCAGGAGATCAGGCTCCTCATCACGGCACTCGGTGCCGGCGTGGGCAAGGATGACAAGGATCTCTCGAAGCTCCGCTACCACACGATCATCCTGATGTGCGACGCGGACGTCGATGGGGCGCACATTCGCACGCTGCTGCTCACGTTCTTCTACCGGCACTATCAGGAGATCATCGACGCGGGTCACCTCTTCATCGCGCAGCCCCCGCTCTACCGCGTGAAACGTGGCCGGGCGCAGCAGTATCTGAAGGACGAGCCCGCGCTCGAAGACTACCTCATCGAGCTCGGCGCAGGTGACCTGACGCTTCGTGGACAGGGCGCACCGGCGCTCTCCGGCACGCCGCTCAAGCAGTTCGTCAAGAAGGCCATGGTCCTCGAGAGAGTGCTGGACATCTTCGAGCGCAAGGGTCGGAACCGCCACGTGCTGACCGCGCTCGCCCGCCAACCGACCATGGGAGCCGGCGCGCTCGCCACCGAAGACCACCTGCGTGAGATCATCACCGCCGCCGAGGCATACTTGCGCGCGGCTCTGCCTCACGCCGGAGTTCGAGGAGCTGCGTCGACTGGCCCGCGACCTCGCGGCGGCCGGCGAACCGCCTTTCCTGCTCGGTGAGAGCGACGCGGGGGAGCCGGTCCACAACCTGCCAGCAGCTGTCGCCCGCATCATGGCGCAAGCCCGCAAGGGCCTCGAGATCCAGCGCTACAAGGGTCTCGGCGAGATGAACCCAACGCAGCTCTGGGAGACGACGATGTCCCCGGAGAGCCGGACGCTCCTGCAGGTGAAGATCGAGGACGGCTACGAGGCCGACGAAATCTTCTCGACGCTCATGGGCGACGAGGTGGAACCCCGCCGGAAATTCATCGAAGCCAACGCGCTGAACGTCCGCAACCTCGACATCTGACCCCACCCAGGTCGGAGGAGCGCTGAGTGGAAACCAAGCTCCCGCAGCGAACGCCCGTCAACATCGAGGACCAGATGCGCGAGTCCTACATGGACTACGCGATGTCGGTCATCATCGGCCGCGCGCTGCCCGACGCGCGCGACGGTCTGAAGCCCGTCCACCGCCGCATTCTGTACGCGATGTTCCGGGAGGGGTTGCTCCACAACCGCCGGTACTCGAAGTGCGCCGGCGTCGTCGGCGAGGTCCTGAAGCGCTACCACCCCCACGGCGACTCGGCGGTGTACGACGCCCTCGTGCGGCTCGCGCAGGAGTGGAACGTCCGCTATCCGCTGATCGACGGGCAAGGAAACTTCGGATCGGTCGACGGGGATCCTCCGGCCGCCTACCGCTACACCGAATGTCGGCTGACAGCCCTC
>VBLA01000276.1 GCA_005879245.1 Deltaproteobacteria bacterium | reverse complement strand
ACATGAAGATGTCGCGACCCACCCGGTCGCCCAGCAACCGCTGGACGTGCTGGAGGTTCAACGTCGTGCCTGGGCAGATGCCCGTACATCTCGTGAACATCATGTTGAAGACGACGATCTTGTTCCGGACGAGGTCGTCGTAGAAGTGCACGAGCTTGTCGTCCTGGGTGCGGAGGGCGACGTTGGGAAAGTAAGTCGGCGCGGAGTGCGACGGAACGGACGGCCGGGGTTGGGTGGCCCGCGCCGTCGTCCAGGCGCCGGTGACCGTCGCGGCGGCGAGGCCGCTCAGAAACTTCCTGCGATGCATGGGGGTCAATCTCCTTGCCCTATGGAACGATGTCCCAGCGGAGCATCATGTCGTGGTCTTCGTGAACCACGTTGTGGCAGTGCATCGGGTACTTTCCGTGGAAGTCCCGGAAGCGCATGAACATCTTGATCTCCTCGTTGAACTCCAGGCGGGCCATGTCCTTCCGGTGGTCGTTCAGGGCAGCGGGCTGTCCGTTCCGCGAGAGGAGCAGGAACTCCTCGAAGTGCACGTGGACAGGGTGCTGCCATCCGCCGGAGTTGTTCTGAAAGATCCAGATCTCGGCCGTGCCCTGCTTGACGCTGGCCCGCACCTCGTCCGGGTCGAAGAACTTGCCGTTGATCGCCCACGCTCCCTGGCGCCGTTCGAACCGCCAGGTGCGCGTGGTGACCACCTCGTCGAGATTGACCTGGGGAAATTCGCGGAGCTTCGCAGGAATCTGGCTGAGATCCTCGACGCGCGGCAGCGTCACGTCGAAGCGCATCAGGAGGTCCCCCTGGCCCGCGGGGAGGATCTTGCCCGTCGGGCCCCGGCCGTTCTGCTGCTCGAGGCGGTTCGCGAGGTAGATGCGCGCGCCGGGCTTGAACTGCGAGAAGTCGACGATCACGTCGACGCGCTCGGCGACGGCGATGCGCACGTGCTCGCCGGGGAACGGGGTCGGGAAGAGGTTGCCGTCGGCCGAGATCTGGACGAGCGGAATGCTCGTCCCGGGCCGGTCGAGGTCGGTCAAGTAGAGCTCGTAGAAGCGTGAGGGGCCCGTATTGAGGATGCGAAAGCGGTACTTCCTCGGGTGGACCTCGAAGAACGGCTGAATGACACCGTTGACGACGAACTTGTCGCCCAGGATACCGTCGAGATTGAAGAGGTCGAAGAAGCAGATCCCGTCCGAGTCGAAGACCTTGTCGGTCAGCGTGAGCGGGACGTCGAAGGATCCGCTGGGCAGGCGGAAGCCCCGCGTCTCATCGCCGCAGTCCTGCTCATCGAAGAGCAGGTAGAAGCCGGTGAGCCCCTTGTAGACGTTCTGCGACGTGAAGCCGACGCGATGGTCGTGGTACCAGAGGGTGCTCATCTTCTCTCGCGCGTCGCCGCCGGCGGGGATGTTCGGATAGTGCTGGTCGTAGAATTTCCCCGGCCCAAAGAAGTCCATGGGGTTGCCGTCGCTCTCGGACGGCGTGTGGCCGTTGTGGAGATGGGTGGTCGTCTCCGCCCTCCCGAAGCCCCCGACCGGCCGCTGGTCGAGGGGCGGCAGATCGTTGTGCATGCGGATCAGGGTGGGCGTGCCGTACGCCGCGAGGTAGGTCGGGCCGGGGTATTGGTTGTTGTAACACCAGATCGTCTGCACCGGCAGCTCGGGATGGAAGCTGTGCTGGGTCGGCCGCTCGTGAACTTCGAAGCCAGACCGCGGCGGGTGGCTCAGAAACCCCTGGTGGGCGATCACGCGGCCTTCGCCGGCCGCCACGTTGGGCCCGACCGTGGGCGCGGGGGAGAGGGCCGAGATCGGGTGCACCGCTCCCGTGCGAAGATCGACGGGGGGGTGGATGGGCAGCGGCACCGTGAAGGGAGTGGTCGGCGGGCTCACCGGATTGTTCCCCGGGGTGGATCCGTCGGCGGAGGCAGCGCGGGCGCTGAGACCGGCCTTGGCGACGAGCATCCCGCTCGCCGTCACGAGGCCCATCTTCATCATCTCCCGTCTGCTCAGCTGCGCCGCGATGAGTGCGCGCCGGTGCTTCGTGGCGTCTTCGATCTCTTTCAGGCGGGCCTTCGATACGTGTGGTGCGGGGGTGCGTCTCGAATGCATCTGCTGGTCCCTTCCTCGTGTGTGCTGCGGTCAACGGTCCCGTCGATCCGTTGGATTTCGGGAGGGCGGAGGGTCCCGTGCTGGGAGTCGGCCAGCGCGGTGACCGCGCCGGGGGCGTCTAGGGGCGCGTCACCATCGGGCATCTCCTCTGCCGGCTGGAGGCCCTCATGCTCACCTCCGGAGTGCGGCAACCTTCACAGCATTTGTGTTACGCAAGTGACGCAGCGTGCGTCAAGGTCTTTCGCGTCGAGACGGGTGCCACGCATCTGCAATAGAGCATCTGCTCAGGCCAACATCATGGCCGACTGCTACCATGCGAGATCCGATGCGAGGGGGCCTCGATCGTCTCGGGCACGCGACCGCGAGCAGACGGATCGGTGCGGGACGCCTCTACGAAGCGGGTGAGCTCAGGCGGGCGAGCGCCGCCGCCGCTGGCGGCCTGCGAGCGTCTCGGGGCGCGGGGGAGTCCGCCGCCGCGTGGCCCGCTTCGGTCGATCGTAGCGCTGGAGCACGAGATCGATCGCCTCTTGGACGAGGGCGCTCAAGCTGGAGCGGTTGCGGGCTGCGGCTTCCGTCAGGCGCTCGAGCTGCCCCAACGTGATCGAGAAAGTCTGAGAAATCGTTCGCCGCATGATTCCCTCGCGCCGACCCCGACGGAAGCAAGTTGATTATTTAAAAATCATACCGCCCGGGAACGCGTCAAGCGGCGCGCCCGAGTCCCGTGGGTGTCACCCGTGTCCCCGCGCTTGGCCTCGGGGGCTGCGAAGTGGCTTGGTGACTGGTGGATGCGAGACCCGCGTCGCCGGTTGCCGTCGCCGGCGGCGCCTGTTACGGTGCTCTGAAACGCCTTTCTGGCCTCCGCGTTGACACCGCGGGGGAGGGCGGTGTAGCCCCGAAAACGTCGCATGTACTTCCAGTTCGCCAACGTGATCGTCTTCTTCCTGCTCGCCTTCGTGCTCTGCGGGCTGATGATGGGTCTCGGGATGCTGCTCCGACCCGCCAACCCGAGCCCGGGGAAGCTCACGACCTACGAGTGCGGCGAGCCGCCGAGCGGTCCCGCCTGGATCAACTTCAACATCCGTTTCTACCTGATCGCGCTCGTGTTCGTGATCTTCGACGTCGAGCTGGCCTTCGTCTACCCGGTCGTCACGGTGTTTCGCGACTGGATCGCCCGCGGCCAGGGGGTGCTGGCGCTGGCCGAGATCGCCACCTTCGTCGGCATCCTCGCGGTCGGCCTCGTCTACATCTGGGCCAAGGGGGATCTCGAGTGGCTGAAGCGACTGCCGGTCGAGGCGCCCGAGGTCTCGGCCTCGCGACGGGCGGCCTAGCGAGAGTACGGACATGTCGCTCATCAACACGGCCCCCGAGATGGCGCTCACCACCACGGTCGACGACTTCCTCAACTGGACCCGGAAGTCGTCGGTCTGGTACATGATGTTCGGGCTCGCCTGCTGCGCGATCGAGATGATGCAGACGGGCGGCCCCCGCTCCGACCTCGATCGCTTCGGCATGGCCCCGCGCGCCACGCCACGGGTCTCCGACCTGATCATCGTGTCGGGGACGCTCACGCTCAAGATGGCGCTCCGCACCAAGGT
>VBLA01000275.1 GCA_005879245.1 Deltaproteobacteria bacterium | reverse complement strand
GACGACCGCACTCGTCCGCCACGTGAGCCGCCTCTTCGTCGTCGGCGCCAGCCTGACGGTGCCGTTCTTCACCATCGTGCTCCGCAAGGGGTACGGCCTCGGCGCGCAGGCGATGGCGGGCGGGAGCTTCAAGGCGCCCCTCTTCACCGTCGCCTGGCCGACGGGCGAGTTCGGCGGCATGGGGCTCGAGGGCGCGGTGAAGCTCGGCTACCGGAAGGAGCTGGCGGCCGTGGAGGACCCGGCCGCGCGCACCGCACTCTTCGAGGAGATGGTGGCGCGCATGTACGAGCACGGGAAGGCGGTCAACTACGCCACCTACTTCGAGCTCGACGACGTGATCGACCCGGCCGAGTCGCGGAGATGGATCCTGACGGCGCTCCGCTCGGCGCCCCCGCCCCCGCCGCGCACGGGGAAGAAGCGGCCGTGCGTCGACACGTGGTGACGCACGTTGCTCCCGCCGGCGCGATGGTGCTAGGCGGAGGTCAACGGAGGCGACCATGTCTAGATTCGAGGTAGCGCTCGCAGGCGTCCTGCCGGTGGCCGGAACGGCACGCGCGCTCGACATCACGAGCTGCGGGGTGCTCGTGCCGCCGGGCGAGATCGGCGACCTGCAGGCCGATCTCTCCTGTCCTGCCACCTCGGGGTTCTGCGTCCGTGATCCTTCCGTGTCGTGCACCTCCAGCGCCGAGTGCCCACCTCCCCCCTGCGATGCACACGGTCGCCCTTTGCCCACATGCAGCCTCGACGGCGGCACGCTGGGCGGGAACGCGACCCTGCACATGAACGGTCACTCGATCAGCGGCGGCACGGTGGGGGTCTTCTGTCGCTCGAAGTGCCTCGTCGAAGGGCCCGGGGAGATCTTCGGCGTCGAATCCGCCGTGGTCTTTCTCCGCGCTCGGGCGGCGGTGCAGAACCTGAACGTCCATGACACCACGTTCTTTGGCATCGGCTCCCCCATCCTCGGAAGCCTGGACCTGGCGAACGTGACGCTGAGCAACATCGGGGACAACGCCATCCGCGCGGGCCGCGTGAGCGCCACGAACGTGACCGTCACCAACAGCGGGAACGTGTACGGCGCCGTGTACGCGAACGCCCGGCTCCGCGGTGCGAACGTCACGGTGACCGCGAATCCGGAATACGGGGTCTTCTGCAACGGCAGCGTCAAGGTGAGCGGTCTGGTCGCCACCGACAACGGTGAGGAAGGGCTCGTGGCAACGCGCGCGCTGCTCACCGACTCCACGCTGACGGGAAACGACGCGGCTGGCGAAGGGGTGGACCTGCGCGCGACCTCCCGACCGGTCCTGGTCAACACGACCTGCGGCCGGAGCGGGCGAATTCCTTCCGACACCGGCGAGTCCTGGGGAGTCTGCACGGGGGATTGACCCCGCTTCCCGCTCTTTCCCCTTGATGAGCGGAGGCTGAGGCTGCCAGAGTAGTGGACGCGCCGTCCCCTCCCCCGAGGCCGGAAAGGGCCCAAATCACATCAAATCGACGCGTTGCGGCGGGGCGCCGCAGTGCCTGGACCGCGCGGTGCGTGGAGGGCGACGGGGTTTCAGCCGCCAAGAACTCGACGAAACCGCCCGTGAAGCGCGAGCGGTCGTCGCGCCTCCCCACGTTTGACAGCAAGCTAGAAGTATGGTAATATTGCCCCAATCAAGATGGCATGGCCCGTTCAGCTCGAGCTCCGTCCCCGCACCTGGGGCGGCCGCCGCCCTGGTGCGGGGCGGAAGCCCTCTGGGCAGAGGGTCGGTGTCCCTCACCGACCGCGGCCGGACCACGTGCCCCGGCACCCGGCGCACGTGACGCTCCGCGCTCATGCAGATCTGCCCTCGCTACGCGGTGATCAGCTGTTCCCGACGCTCCGCCGCTGCCTAGCGCAGGGCTCGCGAGGCGGAGTCCGCATCCTCCATTTCTCCGTCCAGACCAACCACCTTCACCTCATCGTCGAGGCCGACGCGCAAACGGCGTTCTCGCGAGGGCTCCAGGGACTCGTCATCCGGCTCGCCAAGGGAATCAATCGAACCCTCGGCCGACGGGGACGCGTCTGGGGAGATCGGTACCATGCGCGTGCCCTCCGCACGCCGCGCGAGGTGCGAAACGCGCTCCTCTACGTTCTGCAGAACTGGCGGCGGCACCGCGTCGGCACCGGAGCTCTGGATCCCTGCTCATCTGCCGTCTGGTTCGACGGGTGGGTGAGAAGCGTTCCCTCAGCGGTCGGGGCACGACCCGTCGTGCCTCCGCGAACGTGGCTCGCCGCGGTCGGCTGGCGGCGGCAGGGTCTGATTCACTTCGAAGAGATGCCGGCGCGCGCGATCGCGAGACGGATTTCCCCGACGCGTAGGGCGCTGACCGGGGCATCACCGCGGTCGGGGGGCCAGCGGTCGGCGCCTACAAGACCCGGAACGAATGACTCTTGATCGCCAGCCACACCGCTCGCCCGCTCACCAGGCCCAGCGAAGCGACTGCCGACGGGGTGATGCGGACGAGCCATTGACGGCCTCCTGCCGCTCGGCCGCAGCGCAGGAGCGCGTCGCGGCCGATCCGATCGATTGCCGCGATCCGCACCTCGACGACGTTTCGCGCCGACAGCCCGTGAACCGGCTCGACGGCCACCAGGATGTCCTCGGCGCGGATCGCCAGGCTGACGGCGTCGCCTGGGCCTCGCGCCGACAGGAGGGGAATCGACAGCGCGGTCCCGTCGTCGAGCACGACGCGGGTCGTCCCGCCCTCCACGTCGTGGGCGACGACCTGCGCGGTGAGGAGGTTCTCGATGCCCGACTCGGCGGCACGCGAGATCGCGGGGCGGGAGAGCAGGTCGAGCGCCGGACCGTGCGCCTCCACCGTTCCCTCGCGGAGGAGGAGCACGGCTTCCGCGAGGCTGAGTGCCTCGCCCACGCTGTGCGTCACGTAGAGCACCGGCACCCGCCACTCGTCGTGGATGCGGAGGAGGTACGGGACGATGCGCTCGCGGAGCCCGACGTCGAGCGCCGCGAGCGGCTCGTCGAGCAGGAGGAGGCGGGGATCGCTCGCCAGTGACCGTGCGAGCGCCACGCGCTGCTTCTCGCCGCCCGAGAGGGTGGCCGGATGGCGGGCGAGGAGCGGCGTCAGCTCGAGCGTCTCGATGGCGGCGCGGACGCGATCCGTGGCTCCCCGCGCACCGAAGCGCACGTTGCCCAGCGCCGTCAGGTGGGGAAAGAGTCCCGCATCCTGCGGCACGTACCCGACCCGGCGGTGTTCCGGCCGGACCCGAACACGGTCCGCCGTCGCCAGAAGCGTCGTGCTGTTCACGACGATGCGCCCTCGCGTCCTCGGACGGAGCCCTGCGACGGCCTCCAGGAGTGAGGTCTTCCCCGACCCGGAGGGGCCCATGATGGCCGTGATGCCGTCGCCGAGCCGTGCGTCGACGCGGAGCGGGAACCGGGCCAGCGGCAGCTCGAGCGCGAGCTCGATCACGTCGCCGCACGACGGGCCCGCCGTCGGGTGAAGAGCTCGGCGGTCCAGAGCGTGGCGAACGCGAGCAGCACGGTGACGCCTGCGAGCACCTGCGCGCGGTCGTCATGTCCGATTTGGCTCGCCTGGAAGATCGCCAGCGCCAGCGTCTGCGTCCGGCCGGGGATGTTGCCAGCGATCATGATCGTCGCCCCGAATTCCCCGAGCGCGCGCGCGAAGGCGAGTACCGTCCCGGCGAGGACGCCTCGCCACGCGAGGGGCAGCGTCACCCGGAAGAACGCGGCGAGGGGTCCACAGCCGAGCGTGCGCGCCAGGCCGACCAGACGGGGATCGACCTCCTCGAACCCGGTGCGGGCGGAAGAGGAGCACCATGCCGACCGCCGTGGGCGGCAGCACGAGGGGCAGCGCGAGGATCGTCTCGAGGATGCTCTTGCCGGGCCCCCGATAGCGCGCGAGGGCGAGCGCGACGAGGATGCCGGGAGCGAGGATGAGGGCGGTCCCCAGCGCGGCGATGCGGAGCGTGAATCCGACGACCCCCAGCTCCGCTCCGGTCAGCACGGCTACTCGGCGGGGAGGACGATGAAGCCGAACCGCGTGTAGGTCTGCGCCGCCTCCTGGGAGGCGAGAAAGCGGAGCAGGGCCCGCGTTGCAGGCTTGGTCGACCGTTCGAGCGGGGCGAGCGTGTAGACGATGGCCGGACCCTGCTCCCGCGGGACGCGGACCGCGACGCGCACCTTCTTCGAGATGGCAGCGTCGGTCGCGTAGACGATGCCGGCGTCGGCGTGCCCGCCGTCCACGGCCGCGAGCGCCGCCCGCACGTCGAGCGTGGGCACTACCTTGCCCTCGAGCGCCTCCCAGAGCCCGAGCGACTTCAGGTAGGCCTTGGCATGGATGCCTGCGGGCACCGCCTCGGGGTTCGCGAGGGCGAGGCTGCGGATGCTTTGCAGGTCGGCCGGCTGGGAGAGCGCGATCTTCGCATCGGCCGGCGTGACGATCACGAGAGTGTTCGACAGGACGTTCCGTCGCTCGGACCGCTCCACCAGGCCCGCCTTTTCCAGCTCCTCCATCCGGGCAACGTCCGCGGAGAAAAAGACGTCGGCGGGAGCACCCGCCGTGATCTGACGCGCCAGGTCGCTCGAGGCACCGAAGTTGTACATGACGTGATCGTGGCCCGAGTGCTCGTAGGCTGCACCCAGCTCCTGGAGCACGTCGGTGAGACTCGCGGCGGCGAAAACGAGGACGTCGTCGGCCGCCGCCCGATGGGGAAGCAGCAGAAGCGCGGCCAGGACCGCGCGTCCGAGGCGTCTCATGTGGCGTCCCTTAGCGTGGATGTCCGGTCGATGCCACGGGGACAGGTGACAACGACGGGCGACGTGCGCTAAGCAGGCAAGTGGCCGCCCGCACCGGGCGCCCGGAGGAGAAGAGGCATGAAGGACTGTCGCGAGTTCTACATCGACGGGAAGTGGGTTCGGCCGACCGAGCCGCGGGATTTCCCGGTCGTCAACCCCGCCACCGAGGCGCGGATCGCCACCATCTCGCTCGGGAGTCGAGCCGACGTGGACAAGGCCGTTGCCGCCGCCAAGAAGGCCTTCGCGTCCTATGGAGAGACGACCGTCGAGCAACGCCTGGCGCTCCTCCAGCGGATCATCGAGGTCTACCAGTCGAAGTACGAGGAGATGGCGACGACGATCTCGGAGGAGATGGGCGCACCTCTCTGGCTCTCGCGCGCGGCGCAGGCCGCGGCGGGGCTCGGCCACTTCTTCGAGATGGCGAAGCTGCTCGGCAGCTTCAAGTTCGAGGAGCTCAAGGGCTCGACGCTGATGCGGAAGGAACCGATCGGCGTCTGCGGCCTCATCACCCCCTGGAACTGGCCCGTGAACCAGATCGCCTGCAAGGTGGCGCCCGCACTGGCGGCCGGCTGCACCATGGTGCTGAAGCCGAGCGAGATCGCGCCGCTCTCCGGCTACCTCTTCACGCAGATCATGCACGAGGCGGGCGTTCCGCCCGGCGTGTTCAACATGGTGAACGGCGACGGCCCCACCGTGGGAGCAGCCATCTCCTCGCATCCCGACGTCGACATGGTGTCCTTCACCGGCTCGACGCGCGCCGGGGTCGCCGTGGCGACGGCCGCCGCGCCCACCGTGAAGCGCGTCACGCAGGAGCTCGGCGGCAAGTCAGCCAACATCATCCTCGACGACGCCGACGTCGAGCAGGCGGTCATGGCGGGCGTCCAGAGCTGCGTCCTCAACACCGGTCAGTCGTGCAATGCGCCGACGCGCATGCTCATCCCGCGCTCCAAGATGGCCGAGGCGATCGCGGCCGCCAAGCGCGCCGCCGACGCCGTCACGGTGGGGGACCCGAGCGCCGACGGCATCACCATCGGCCCGCTCGCCAGCGAGGCGCAGTTCGAGAAGGTGCAGCGCCTCATCAAGAAGGGCATGGAAGAGGGGGCGGAGCTCGTCACGGGCGGACCGGGCCGCCCCGACGGCATCAGCAAGGGCTACTTCGTCAGGCCCACGGTCTTCGCGAACGTCCGGAACGACATGACCATTGCCCGGGAGGAGATCTTCGGGCCGGTCCTCTCCATCATCCCCTACCAAGACGAGAACGACGCGGTCCGGATCGCCAACGACACGCCGTACGGTCTCTCGGGGTACGTCACGTCCGGGAACATCGAGCGCGCCCGGCGAGTCGCCCGGCGCATCCGCTCGGGGAACGTGCACGTGAACGGCGCCCGCGGGCTGAGGGGCGCGCTTACCCGAGAGTGCGGTCCGCGGGAGCCCGGATCGGCTCCGCGTCCTCGGCCCACGCGCGCCCCGTAGATGATGCGTGCCTCCGCAGCTGCATGCAGGCGCGGGGCTTCGCCACCATCCACCGCCGCGTGCAGCGCCGCCTCGCGCGTCGCGGGCTCGCGGTCGAGGACGCCGCCGAGCTCGATCCGCTCGCCGAGGAGTCGCCGGCGCTGGCCGGCATCAGCAGCGCCTCCGTGCAAGGGCGGGGGGCCGACTTGATGGGCCACGTCCTTCAGCCCCTTCACCGGAAGGTCTACCCATTGGCGCTGCGCGCTGCTATCCATATCGATGATGGAACTGCCTGTGGTCCTCAGGCCCGGCGAAGACGGCTTCTTGGTTGCTGAATGTCCCCTCATCCCCGGTTGCATCAGCCAGGGCCGCACCCGTGAGGAAGCGCTCCAGAACATCCGGGAGGCTATCGACCTCTGCCTCGAGAATCGCGATGCCGAGGGCTGGAGTCTCCCGACAGAATACGAGATCGTCACCCTGTCTCTCGGAGGGTAGACCCCCGAGGCGCCTGTGCCTCCACCTCCGGCCCTCGCTGCCTCCGGTCCTGGAGGCACGCGGGACTCCCGAAGAAGAGACAGTCGTCAAGCTGGACTAGGGCAGGACACAACACACAGGAAGGGCCCCGAGGCACGCCTGTCCTCCCCCCGTGCCGTCCTCGCCATTGCTGTCGCCAGATCTCGACTGCATAGTCGAAGCAGGGGGAACAAGACATGAGCGCGGCAAAGACGAGCGGTAATCCGGACACGGCGAACGAGCCAGGCAGGCTCGAGCGGCGGTGGGGCAGAGATCTGATCAACGCGGGATGGTTGGGACTGCCATCGGTCTTCCTCCAGCGCCAGAACGCCTTCGCATTCGATGCACTGGATCTGAACATCGTCCTCCAGATC
>VBLA01000274.1 GCA_005879245.1 Deltaproteobacteria bacterium | reverse complement strand
AAGACGCCGAGTCGCTCGCGCGGCTGGGCCGCCGTTGGTCCAAGCTCGTGGAAATCTCTCACGAGCCCGGCCTCAATCCCGTCCGCGCCGGCGTCCCGGCGGGGGGCGTGGTCCTGATCCGCCCGGATGGCCACATCGGCTTCCGGTTCCCGTCCGCCGACCCGGGAGCCCTCGCGGCACTCGACCGCCATCTCTCATCGTATCTGATTCCGGACCCGACCGTATGTCCGGATATTGCAGATACCTATGCCTAAGGAACGCTTTTGCCGCCGAGGCCGGCCGGTCGCGTGTTGGGCTTGAAGGCATGATCGTCGGCGAGCTCGACCCTGGGTCCTTCCGCTCCATGCGGTCCTTCGTCCACACGGGGTCTTTCCCCTGAGTCCTGCTGTCGAAGTCGTCGTGATCGTCGGGGCGGGGCTCTTGTCCGGCTTCATCAATACGCTGGCGAGCAGCGGGTCCGCCGTGACGCTGCCGCTCATGATCTCCATGGGCCTGCCGGCGACGGTGGCAAACGGCACCAACCGCCTGCCGCTCCTGGCGGGCGGGCTCGCCGCGCTCTATACCTTTCACCGCAAGGGCGTTGTGGACTGGCGCAACGGCCTCATCCTGTCGGCGCCTGTCATTGCGGGGACCATTGCGGGGGCGGCGCTGGCCTCAATCCTCGACGCCAAGACGATGGGCTGGGCGGTGATCGTCGCCGTCGTCGCCGCTCTCATCATGCTCCTGAGCAATCCCAAGCGGTTCCTGCGGGACGCGGCGCCGGAGGGACCCCGCATCGTCCTGACCACCGCCGCGGTCTTCGTGCCGATCGGGGTCTGGGCCGGCTTCATCGTCCTCGACTCGGCCACCTACATCCTGCTGGGACTCGTCGTCGTGGTCGGCTACGACCTGATCCGGGCCAATGCCATCAAGAGCCTCTTCGTGGTCTGGATCAGCCTGGCTTCGCTTCTCGTGTTCGACGTGGAGGGGGAGATGAACTGGCGCGTCGGCCTCCTTCTGTCGGTCGGGAGCATCGTCGGCTCCTGGGCCGGCGGGCTGCTCGCAACCAAGGAGTGGGCCAAGGTCTGGGTGTTCCGGCTCCTCGTGGTGGTCATCCTCGCAGAGATCGTGCAGTTGCTGCACCGGTTCGGCATGCTGCGGGTCTAGCGCCCTGTCCCAGGAATCTGCCGACAAAGCGCCGAGCGGGGCAGGGGCCTCCCCGTGGAACACGCTGAGCCGCAGCCCGCTGGGAGCTCGTATAATCGGCTCCGGTTCCATAGGCGGCCGGTTCTATAGGCGGCTCCGGTTCTGAAGCTGGAGCGGTAGGAGGGGTCGTCCAGCGTCTGATAAGTGCCGATTCCGTCAACTCGGGCGTTTGAAGTTACTACGCCCAGGGCAGAAAGGCGTTCGTCGCCCACCAGCTGACGAGCGTGACGAGCGACATGGCGAGCCCCCCGAGCGTCGCGCGCCGGAGGGCGGGCGTGAAGAGCTCGCGGAGCCGGGGGGTCCCCGCGCGCTCGCGGCGCCAGACCTCGGGCTCGCGGACCTGCCGGCGAATCCAGAGGGCGACGGCTGCCGGGACGAGCCCCGAGAGGAAGACGACCCGCCAGGCGAGATCGGGGTGCGCGGCGAGCACGGCGATCTGCTGCGTGAAGAGGTCGTTCGCCACGCCGGCCAAGAGGATGCCGAACGGCGCGCTCGTGACGAGGAGCGTCGACGTGATGGCCCCCGTCGCGGCCGTGACCCGCGGATCGCCGGCCGGGACGCCGAGCAGCCGCGGCACGCAGACCGGCGCCACGAAGTTGAACAGCAACCCGTCGAAGACGTCGAAGCCCCAGCCGAGCCACGCGGCCAGGAACACGAGCCACTGGTAGCGGGTCATGTCCCAGAGCCACGCCGGCTCGCGCGACTCGGCGATGGCAGGGCGGGGAGCGGGGCGCACCGCTCAGTCGGCCCGCGGGGGGGCGGCGGGATCGCCCGGCGACTGGACCAGCTCGATCAGCTGCCCGTCCGGATCGACGACGAAGCACGCGGCCGCCTGGAACTCGGGGAGGCGGACGACGGTCGCGTCGAGCACGCGCTCGCCCGCCATCCGGAGCCCGGCGAGCGTGGCGTCGAGGTCGGACACGCGGAACGAGAGGTGGGTCAGGCCACGCTCGTTCATCGGCCGGCTCCGGGGCGGGGGGCCGGGCGGTGCAGCGAAGTGGAGGAGCTCGATGCGGACGCCGTCCCGCTGGAGGTAGACGGCGTGGAGCTCGACGCCCCGGAGACGCAGCAGCGTGTCGCCCGGCTCGCCCGCAACGCGGAGCTCGTGCTCGAAGCGGAAACCGAGCAGGTCGCGGTAGAACCGGAGCGACCGCTCCATGTCGGAAACGCAAATGCCGATGTGGGTAAGGCGAAGAAGCGGGATCATCGCGCCAAGGGTTCTGAAAAACGGATCGCCGGCGCCGCAAACGGGGAGCGGGGCGCGGGGCACCCCCGAACGCCGCCTGTGAGATCGCGCACGAGACGCTCGGGGGAGCGTGAGACGTTCCGCGCGACCGAACCGAAGGCGAGCGGGGGTGCCCCGCGCCCCGCTCCCCGTCCACGAACGTTACGCATTCCGTTCTTCAGCATGCTAGGCCTCGATCGTCACCTTGATCGCACCCGTCGTCTTGTCCGCCGCCGTCCGGAAGCCCCGTGCGATCTCGGCGAGCGGGATCCGGTGCGTGATAACGGTCTCGGCGATGTGCTTCCCCTGCCGAGCGAGCAGGTCGAGACCGATGTCGAAGTCGGCCCGCGCTCCCGCCCGGCCGTAGACGAAGGAGCCGATCAGCCGGAGCTCCTTCGCGAGGACGAAGAGGGCCGGGAGGGTCGGCGCCCGGGTGAAGGCGCCGAGGATGCAGATGGTCCCGCCCGGCCGGCAGGCGGCGACCGCGGTGTCGAGCGTGTCGGCCGTGCCGCCCACCGTCTCGACGACGAGGTCGATGGGCGCGTCGACGGCGTCGCCCCCGAGCCCGCCCGGGTCGCCGTCGTCGACCACGCGGTCGGCGCCGAGTGCCAGCGCCGCCGCCTTCTGCTGCGGCCGCCGCGCGACGACGATCACCTCCCCCGCCCCGCCCGCGCGTGCGGCGACGACGGCCATGAGGCCGATCGTCCCGGCGCCGAGAACAGCGACGCGCTGTCCGATCTCGAGTCCGCCGAGCCGCACGCCGTGGACGGCGACGCCGAGCGGCTCGCTCAGGGCGGCGGTGGCGAAGGCGACGCCCGCCGGCACGCGGAAACAGTGCCGGGCCGGCATCTTGACGTACTCGGCGAAGCCCCCCGGGATCGTCATGCCGACCACGCGGACTTTGAGGCAGCGCTGATACTCACCGGTGAGGCAGTAGCGACAGCGGCCGCACGAGGCGATGCCCTCGAGCGCGACCGAATCGCCCGCCTTGAGGCTCGTCACGCCGGTA
>VBLA01000273.1 GCA_005879245.1 Deltaproteobacteria bacterium | reverse complement strand
GGAGCCCGCAGAGCGGGAGCGCCTCGGTCGCGGACAGCATCAAGGCCGGCCTGCGCGCCCGGTTCGGCGAGGGGACCTACGAGGTGTTGCGGGTCGAGACGGTCGGACCGAAGGTCGGCAAGGGTCTCTGGCGTGACGCGACGCTCGCGGTGCTCGCCGCGACACTGGTCATGGCCGCGTACATCGCGCTCCGCTTCGAGCTCCGCTTCGGGATCGGCGCCGCCGTCGCGCTCATCCACGACGTCCTCATCACACTGGGGGCGCTATCGATCGCCAACATGGAGTTCGATCTGACCACGGTCGCCGCCTTGCTGACGGTGGTCGGCTACTCCGTGCACGACACGGTCATCGTGTCGGACCGCATCCGCGAGAACATGCGGAAGATGCGGCGCGACAGCCTCGCGACGATCATGAACCTGTCGATCAACGAGACGCTCTCCCGCACGCTCATCACGAGCGGTACGGCGATCCTCGTGACGGCGGCGCTCTTTCTGCTGGGTGGTCCCGTGATCCACAGCTTCGCGTTCGCCCTGCTGGTCGGGTTCATCGTGGGCACGTACTCGTCGATCTATGTGGCGAGCCCGATCGTGCTCTATCTCGAGAAACGCCAGGCGAAGCGGCGATAGCGCGACGAGGTGATTTAACCTGTTGAAAAATCTCGCAAATTGGCGCTTGCCTTGACGGCCGTAGAGCACCCTGCTAACCAAAACGCCGTCCCGGATCCTACCCTCGGGGGCGTAGCGCGTGATGGTCGAGAAGGTCGACATCTTGCTGAACAGCAAAGAGGTTGCAGAGATTCTCGATTGCAGCCCGGATACGGTGAACGAACTCGCTCGCAAGAGCGTCCTGCCGGCGTTCAAGAAAGGTCGGCAGTGGCGCTTCCGCAAGCGGGACATCGCCTCCTTCAAGCGGCAGCTACGAGGCACCACGGCCGCATGATGGCAACCGCCATCGGCGGACTTTCGCGGTAGAGGCCCACTTCCCGGAATCGCGACCGGGACCTGGACGAACCACGAGAGAGGACTGATGGCCTTAGCCAGTGCACAGCCGCACGAGAGCCGACTCTACTACGAGTTCTCGCTCTTCTACGATCTGCTATTCCGGCGTGTGTTCTATCCCCGCATTGCGACGGTGATCCGTTCGCTCGGCATCGAGCCGGGTGCGCGGGTGCTGGAGCTCGGCGTCGGGACGGGCCTTTCGCTCGACGCCTATCCCTCGCATTGCCAGGTGACGGGGATCGACTTGGCGCCAGATATGCTCGAGCGAGCCCAGGACAAGGTGAACCGCAACGGATGGCGTCACGTGACGCTCGAACAAGGCGATGCGCTCGCCCTAAAGTTCCCCGACAACAGCTTCGACTGCGTGATGGCCTTTCACGTGGTGAGCGTCGTGCCGGATCCAAAACGCATGGTGGCCGAGGCATGCCGCGTCTGCCGCCCCGGAGGGCTGCTCACGGTCATCAACCACTTCCGCAGCCAGAATCCCCTCCAGGCGCGCATGATGCGGACGATCGACCCGATCACGCGGTGGCTTGGCTGGACCACGCTCCGGCTCTCCGACGTGCTCGACGACCGGACGCTTCACCTCGAACGGAGCTGGAAGACGTCGTCCCGCTCGTTGTTCACGATCGTCGTAGCGCGGAACGCGAAGGCCGTCCCGGCGGCCCGACCGCGACGCCAGCGAGTCGAGCACCAAGCGGCGCCACCTAGCACCTAGCGTCGCCCGCCGGCGAGCGCGCTCTAGTGGCGCTGGTGCGTTGGTGGGGCAAAGGGGATGATGCCCCGCCGGACGAGGATATCCGCCTCGCGGCGGCCGCGTGTGTGGAGCCAGCGCTTGTACAGGCGCAGGGTGTCCTGCTCGCGACGAAAGAGCTCCTGGGCGCTGATCTCGGTCAGCACCCGTACGAACTCCGGGAAGCGTCCGGCCAACTCACCGAAGAGGCTCCGGAGCGCGGCACGCGACGGCTGGTCCGATAGCCGGGCGTAGGCATTCCGCCCGAGCGCCGCGTAGTACTCGGGGCCGACGAGGCTCCGTTCCAGGCTGTCGACGAACACGCCGGTGATGAAGAGCGCCGTGTCGGCGACGCGCTTGAGCTTCTCGTAGCGCTGGGCCGCGGGCAGGTGGAAGGCCTCGAGGTAGTCGAGGGCGAGCGGCGGGTCGAGGAGATCGGGAGCGGTCGGCCGGGCGAAGCCGGCGAGGAGTTGCACGAGGTAGAACTCGGTCGTCTCCGAGGACTGGACCTGCTGGGCCACCATCGCGGCACGTACGAGGTCGTGGAAGAGCGCAGTCAGCGTGCTGGTGGAGAGCATGGCTACCTTTCTCGTGCTCGTGGACGGGGCAATATCCCTCCACGGAGGCATTGTGGAGCCAAATCGGGCCATTATCAAACAAAATCGTCGCAATCTTCGCGTTGAAGGTAGTGGTGGGCTTTGCTACAAGCCACCTTTCACCCCCCGCACATGCCCCGGTCCGCCACGATCGTCGCCGTCAAGGGCTTCCGGGACGTCCTCCCAGAAGAGAGCCGCCGCTGGCAGGCTCTCGAGGAGGCCGCGCGGGAGGTGTTCGCCGTCTACGGATTCGGCGAGATTCGCCTGCCGATTCTCGAGCGGACGGAGCTCTTCGCGCGCTCGGTCGGCGAGACGACCGACATCGTCGAGAAAGAGATGTACTGCTTCGCCGATCGCGACGGGACCTCGCTCACGCTGCGCCCCGAGGCGACCGCCTCCGTCGCGCGCGCCTATCTCGAGGGCAGCCTCGGGCACACCGATCCGCAGGCCCGGCTCTTCTACATCGGCCCGATGTTCCGACGGGAGCGTCCGCAACGCGGTCGGTACCGGCAGTTCTACCAGATCGGGGCCGAGGTGCTCGGCCGCGACGATCCGCTGGCAGACGCCGAGCTGCTGCTGCTCCTCGCACACTACCTCGAACGGGTCGGCGCGGGCGAGGCACGTCTCGAGCTGAACTCGCTCGGTGATGCTGCGTGCCGTCCGGTGTATCGAGAGCGCCTGCGAAAGTTCGGTGAGCGCCATCTCGCGGTTCTCTGTCCCGATTGCCATCGCCGGCTCGAGCGGAATCCCCTTCGGCTGCTCGATTGCAAGGTCGAGGCATGCCGCCGGGTCATGGCGGACGCGCCGGTCATGCGCGACAGTCTGTGTGCGGCCTGTGCGGCGCACCTCGGACAGCTTCGAGCGCTCCTCGATCAGGAGGGGGTCCCCTACGTGATGAACTTCCGGATCGTGCGCGGGCTCGACTACTACCGTCGCACCGCCTTCGAGGTCGTCGCCGAGGGGCTGGGCGCGCAGAACGCGGTGGGGGCGGGGGGTCGCTACGACGGACTGGTGGCGACGCTCGGCGGGCCGGATGTGCCTGGCGTCGGCTTCGCGCTCGGCCTCGATCGGCTGGCACTCGTGGCCTCTGCCGGCTCCGTCTCCTCCGGTCCCGTGGCCGTCATCCTTCCGCTCGAGGAGCGGGCGGTCGGTCCTGCCCTTGCGCTGGCGACGCGGCTCCGCCAGCAGGGCCTGTCGGTGGGGCTCGAACCCGCAGGACGAAGCCTCAAGGCACTCCTGCGCAGCGCCGATCGGCGAGGGGCGCGGCTGGCGGTGATCCTCGGCGAGGACGAACTCCGGACCGGGCGGGCGACGGTGCGGGATTTGGTCCGACGGGAGGACCGTCGGGACGCCCTCACCCTGGACGCAGCGGGACCCGAGCTCGCGAGCGCGGTGCAGGCGCTGGTCGGA
>VBLA01000272.1 GCA_005879245.1 Deltaproteobacteria bacterium | reverse complement strand
CCACGCCGGCTCCACGTCGCTTCGCCGCCGCGACGAGGTCGCGTCGCGCGCGACGTGCACCTGGTAACCGGCGGCCACGAGGTCGTGCACGGTCTGGTTGATGCACGCGTGCGTCTCGATGCCGGCGACGAGCACCTGGCGACACCCGGTCGCACGCAGCTGCTCCATGAACTGGGCCGCTCCGCAGCAGCTCATGGTCATCTTCTGCACGACCGTGAGCGTCGGGGGAAAATGCGCCGCCACCTCGCTCGCGGTGTGACCGACTCCGCGAGGATACTGCTCGGTCACGACGAGCGGGACGCCGAGGAGCCGGGCGCCGCGCAGCAAGAGTGCGCACGCCGCGGCCACGCGCTCCCACGCATGAAGCGCCGGCCGGTAGCCTTCCTGGAGATCGATCAGGACGAGCGCGGCCTGCGCGCGGTCGAGCAGATTCGCATGTCGCATGGTGTATTCCTACTCACCGCCACGCGCGCCGGCAATGCGTGCTTTACAGGCTCGAGGGTGCCGGGCTAGACACCCGCGGCGTGCGGCGCCGACGGCTGGCCTCTTTCTGTGCGGCGGCTGGCGCCGTGCTCGTCGTCCTCGCCCTGACCCTCCCGACCCTCGTCGCGCGGATCGTCGCGGGCCGTCTTTCCAGCCGTCTCGGCACACCGATCCACGTTGGCAGACTGTTCTGGAATCCCCTCGCCGGAACCTGGACGCTCCACGGCCTGCGGGTCGACGCGGACCGCGGAGCACCCGCGCTGAGCGTCCGGCGCCTCACCGCGAAGGTCCTCCTCACGGACGTCCTCCAGGGCCGCCATCGCGTTCGCGACCTCGTGCTCGTCGTCCCCCGCCTCCGCCTGCGCGCCACGCCGACCGGCTGGGCGCTACCGCTGCGGCCTACACCCCCGCAGGGTGAGGCGCCTGGTGCACCGTGGCCCGCCGTCGAGCTGGACCACTCGGAGATCCAGCAAGCGGCCGTACACGTCGAGCGACCGACCCGCACGGGATCGATCGTCCGTCTCCGGCGGGCCGAGCTCATGGGGACGGCTGGCCCGGAGGGTCTCCGCGCGCGCTTCTGGAGCAAGGGCCGCCTGGATCGCGGCTCGATCGCCTGCGACGGCAAGCTGCGCGCGGCGCACGGCTCGCGCCGCCTGCGGGTGCGCGTCGCGACCGATCGACTCGACCTCCGTCGCGTGCTCCGCGCGGTCCAGCATCAGCCCATTCGTGATCTCACCGGGTTGCTCGCCCTGCACGCGACCTACGACGAAGCCCGCCACGGCGCTCATGACCGCACTCGGGTGACGGGCCGCGTCGCGGGGCACGGTCTCGCGTTGCGGGCAGACGGGGCGGAAAACACCCGCGCAGAGAGCGTGCGCATCTCGCGGTTCGCGGTCGACGTCGAGGGTCGCCACGCCGCACTGGAGGAGGTCCGCGTGTCCGGGGCGGAGGTCACGGTCCGTCGAGACGGGACCACCGTCGAGATCCCAGGCATCCTCCGTGCCGACTCGGTGCCGTCGGCGGGCGACGTCTCCAGCTGGACGGTGACGATCAACGACGCCGTTCTCCAGCAGGTGGCGCTGCATCACACCGACGCCGTGACCGGCGAGCGAGCGCCCGGACTCGTCATCGACGAGGCGCGACTCGGCCCTCTCGGCGCCCCCCTGGTGCCGGTTCCGTTCTCCCTCACCGCGGCGATCGATTCCGGGGGCCATCTCGCGGCCCGCGGGGAGTTCGTACTCCGGCCCCCCGGCGGGACGGCTCAAGTCGAGCTGACCGAGGTTGCCCTGCGCCCGCTCTTGCGTCTCGTCGGCGGACCCGTCGATCTCGAGTCGGGCGTTGCTACGGGTACGCTCGCCGTCACTCTTCGTGACGGCGTCGCGGGCGGCGCGGGAACGGTCACCCTGCGGGACCTGAAGACCAGTCCCCCGGATCCCGCCCGACCCGAAAACGTGCTCGCGTGCCATGAGGTCCGCCTGACGATTCGTCACGCCCGCACACGGCCCTCCCGCCTGGCACTCGCGTCGCTCGAGCTCGCATCGCCGTACCTCTTCATCGACCGCGCACCGAGCGGCGTGTTCCCGCTCACGTTGCTCTTTCCTGCTACGACCCCGCCCGCCCCTGGCGTCGGCAGCTCCGGGCTCGCGGCCGCGATCAAGGTGGAGCGGTTCGCCGTCTCGGATGGCCGGATCGACTTCCGCGACCTCACCCTCAATCCCCCCTACTGGCGCTCGCTCGGTGACTTCGAGCTGACGGCGTCGGGGATCACGCTCCCCCGTCCGCGAGTGACGCGGTTCAGCGGCAAGGGCCTGGTCGACGAGCTTTCGCCGCTTCGCTTCGAGGGCAGCGTCGGGGCGGAGCGCACGGAGGTCACGGCCGAGGTCGAAGGGCTCGCGCTGCCGCCCTTCAACGCCTATCTCCAGCCAGCCGCCAACTACGCCGTATCCTCGGGCGCAGCCAGCGTGAAGAGCGAGATCGTGCTCGACCGCTCCGAGCTCGAGGTAAACAACCAGGTGGTGCTCTCTCGCCTGGGCGTCAACGGCGGCGGCCAGGACGACTTCGTGCAACGTCAGCTCGGCATTCCGCTCACCATCGCGCTCGCCTTGATGAAGGACTACCGCGGCAACGTCGCGCTCGCCCTCCCCTTCGGGGGCGATGTGCGATCGCCGAGCTTCTCGTTGCGCGGGGTGATCCTGCAGGCGATCGTGCGAGCGATCCAGGGCGCCGTCCTCTCGCCGCTGAACGCGCTCGGCCGGGTCATCCTGCACGAGGGCCACATCGAGCAGTTCGATCTTGCGCCGATTCCCTTTCCGCCCGGGAGCGCTACCCTCGACGCCAGCGGTCGCGAACGGGTCGCCCAGGTGGCACACGTTCTCGGGGTGCGACCCGACCTCGCCATCCGGTTGACCGGCACGGCGGCAGCCGCCGACCTGGAGCGACTCACCGACGAAGCAGCGCTGTCGACGCTCGGCGCGGACCGCCGCGACCGGCCGCTCCGCAGCTTTCTCCAGGCGCGACTCGCGGGCCTGCCCGCGCGCGAGCTCACGAGCTCGGAGCAGGCCCGAGTCGACGCGCTCCGCGCGAGTGTGCCCTGGCCGGGTGAGGCCCTCCGGAACCTCGCCCAGGATCGCGGCACGGCGGCGGCCGCCGCCTTCATCGTCGACTTCACGATCCCCCCCGCGCGCGTTGCCGTCGACCCGCCGCCAGCGCCCGTGCCCGGGCAGCTGGCGACCGAGCCCGCAGCGACCGTGAGTCTCGGTGAGCCGGGTCGTGCCGCCTTGCACGCCGACGGCGACGGACGCTAGAGGGAACCCCGGCGGCGGAGCCCAACGCACATGGGGCAGAGACATCTCACCCGCAGCGTCCTCCTCGCTGCGTCACTCCTGGCAAGCCGGGCGGAGGCCGTCCCCTTCGCCGAGAGGAGCGCTGCAGCGCGGGTCGCCTACACGACGGTCGCCGCGGTGGCCAATGTCGTACCCGTCGTGTCGACCATCTATGCGCCGCGCTGCCTGCCGGGATACGTGGTATGCAAGCTCCTGTTCGCGGGGGCTAGCCTCGTCGCAGCGACCGAGCAGCTCGTGACGTCCGGCGGGGCGGACCGGACGCAGACCCGCGCCATCCTCCATCGCGGCTTCGGCGGCGACTGGGTCCTGACGGGTGCCCATGTCGCCGGGGATGGGACCCCGGAACCGTGGCCGGAGCCCCGCTCCACCGCATCGGAGACGGGGAGTGGCTGGCAACCTCCCCCGCCCTAGCGCTATTCGACCACCTTGGCCGACTTGATGACGACGGAATCCACCGGGACGTTCTGGTGGGGACCCTTGGTCGTGGTCTTCACCTGCTCGATCTTCTTCACCACGTCCATGCCCTCGACGACCTTCCCGAACACCGCATAGCCCACCTTGTCGGCGGCGTTCTCCTTGTTGAGGAAGGTGTTGTCCTTCACGCTGATGAAGAACTGCGAGGTCGCGCTGTCGGGCGCCGACGTGCGCGCCATGGCGAGCGTGCCCGTGTCGTTCTTCAGCCCGTTGGACGACTCGTTCTTGATCGCGGCGCGCTGCCCCTCCCGCTTGTCACGCATGTCGTCCGTCATGCCACCGCCCTGCACCATGAACCCCGGAATGACCCGGTGGAAGATCGTTCCATCGTAGTACCCCGACTTCACATACTCGAGGAAGTTCTGCACCGTCACGGGTGCCTTGTCCTGATAGAGCTCGATCTTGATGTCCCCCAAGGACGTCGACAGCACCACCATCGGATTCCCCTTCCCGGCCGCCGAGGCCAGGCCCACGAGGCCGAGCATGAGGCCAATCGAAACCACTCCCGCGAGCACCGAGCGACAAAGCATGTCCGCCGGGCACCGGCAGCGAGAGGATCGTGGACGCAGCGGCGGTTGTACACGCCGGTCACGAGCACCCGCCGGCGGAGCTCGACGTTGGTCAGCACGTTGGCCTCGCCATCGCGGGCGAGCAGCGCAGCCACCGCCTCGTCGAGATCGGCCCGGCCTCTCCCGAGTGGAAATCCCAGGAGCGAGCTGGCACATGCTCGCCGCATCACCCGCGGACGAAGCAGCTTGACCCCGAGCACCTTCTCGTCAGGAGCGACGACACCGACCCGCCCCACCCACCCCGCGCATCCGGCGAGGGCGGGCAGCACGCTCATCCTCGCCGCGCGCCGTCGGAACCCGCCGAGCGCATGTGTCACGGCGGCCTCGACCCTTGCCACGCCGGCACGCCTCTCTTCAAATCGCTCGCAGCGTGCTAGACCGCCGACCATGGTCGCGGAACCCGAGCTCCTCGGACCCACATCGCACTACTTCTACTCGCAGCGGCTGAAGCTCCACTACGTGGATTGGGGCAATGCCGAGAACCCCCCGCTGCTGCTCCTGCACGGCGGGCGGGACCACTGCCGGAGCTGGGACTGGGTCGCCACTGAGCTCCGCCGCACCTTCCACGTCGTCGCACCCGACCTCCGCGGCCACGGCGATTCTGCATGGGCGATCGGCAGCACGTATTCCATGATCGACTACGTCCTCGACGTGGCGGCGCTGCTGAAAACGCTCGAGCGCTTCCCGATCAGCATCGTCGCCCATTCCCTCGGGGCCTCCGTGGCACTGCAGTACGCGGGGATCTACCCGGATCGCGTCCACCGCTTGGTCGCGATCGAGGGACTCGGTCCGCCCCACGGTCTCACCAAGCCGGTCTCACCCTCCGCCCGGATGCTGCATTGGGTGCGTGAGATGCAAGCCCTCACCCGCCGCCACCCCCGACACTACGCCAGCCTGGAGGAGGCCGTCAGCCGCATGCTGGAGGCGAACCCGCACCTCACGCCAGATCAGGCGCGGCACCTGACGGTGAGCGGCGTCATCCGGGTCGAGGACGGGACGTACGAGTGGAAGTTCGACA
>VBLA01000271.1 GCA_005879245.1 Deltaproteobacteria bacterium | reverse complement strand
CGCCGGCGCCGACGTGCGGCAGGGCCTGCCCGCGGTGCGCGAGCTCGAATACTGGGTGCAGAAGCGGGGCTTCCGCGGGCTCAGCCTGCGCCCCTTCATGATCGGTCTGCCGGCCGACGACCGGCACTACTACCCCTTCTACGCCAAGTGTGCGGAGCTGGGGGTGCCGCTCAGCATCCACACCTCGGCCAACTGGTCCACCATGGTGGTGAACGACCTCGGGCACCCGCGCCACATGGACGTCGTCGCGCGCGATTTCCCGGAGCTCACGATCATCATGAGCCACGGGGGCTATCCCTGGGTGCTGGAAGCGGTGCTCCTCGCCTGGAAGTACCCGAACGTCTACCTGGAGCTCGCCGCGCACCGCCCGAAGTACTTCGCGGAGCCCGGTACCGGCTGGGAGCCGCTGCTGCGGTTCGGGCAGTCGACGATCGCCGACAAGGTGCTCTTCGGTTCGGGAGCGTTCCTCCTCGGCAGGCCACCGGCGCAGCTGGTGGCGGAGTTCCGGGCCCTCCCGGTCAAGCCGGCGGTCATGGAGCGCTGGCTCTGTCGCAACGCCGAGGCGATCCTCGGTGGCAGCTCGTCGATTGGCTGAGCCCGACGCGGGGCCCGCCACCGGGACGGGCATCGTGCGCCCGCCGCGTCGACCCACCGGGTGGTGCGCGCCGGGCCCCCCGCTCCCCGCGCCGCCATACCGCCCGGAGCTCTGGCCGCGCGCAGGGGAGGACCTCTGCTACCTCGCTGGCGACTGGCGCATCCTCCAGCGGCTCGACGGGCACCGCTGGTCCCTCGACGATCTCGTCACCGCATGGTTCGCGGCCACGCAGGCACGCGCCGCGCTCCCCGCGCGGATCGCCGACCTCGGTTGCGGCATCGGCGTCTCGCGACCTAGAACTGGTAGGTCAAGCGGAGGCTCGTCTCGGACCGACCCTGGGCGAGGCTGCCGAGCCCCCAGGTCTGGAAGATCGGGTCGTGGTGACCTCGCGGCGTCACGAAGTAGCGCTGCGCGAGATTGACGACGAGGTCGTCCCGCACCACGTAGTCGACCATCCAGAACGGCTCCATGCTGAACTGGTTCACCGGGTCGACCGCGATGCCGGTGACCGGCAGGAGGCTGCCGCCCCGGTAGAAGGTGAAGGCCCCGAAGGTGAAGAGCGTCTCCCAGTCTCGGATCTTGTCGCGGAAGGCCGGCGAGTCGGCGGTGGTCCCGAGGCGGGCGGTCGAGGGCAGGTCGAGGCCGCCGATCAGGCACGAGCCGACCCGTCGCTTCCCTGCGCTCGAGAGCATGGCGACGAGCTGCGGCTCGCAGCTCGGGTTGTTCACTACGTAGTGGAAGAAGAACTGGCCGGTCAGGAATACCGTACTCTTCTTGTTGACTGCCCGGATCCACGTCGGGCGGTCGAAGGCGAGCATGCCCTTCCACATGTTCTTGTTCGTCACGCCCGGCAGGGCGGGCCGGTCGATGACCGTCTCGCGTGCGACGTCGAAGAAGGGGATGCCAACGTCGTAGACCGTCTCCATGCGGAACACGGTCTGCGTGTAGGTGTCGTCGGAATAGTTCGCCGACAGCCCGATGGTGTGGACGTAGGGGGCGATGTACTCCGCCGGGAAGATGCCCTTCTGGAGGAGCCGCGACGCGAGAGCGGAGTTCTGGCTGTTCAGGGGCAGGGCACGCACGGGTGCGTAGTTGGTGCCGTCGTCGCCTCCCCAGCGCTGGTAGAAGTAAACGAGCGCGAACTCGAGGCCGAACGGCGCGAAGCTGTGGTAGCGGACACCCACCTGGCTGTTGTCGAACGGGTTCCGCTGATAGTTGCCCTGCTTGAAGAGCGTCGTCCCGTTCATGAGGCTCAGGCAGCGGTGCTGGCCCTTGTTCGGGCCGCGGCTGATTACGAACGGCGAGAGCGCGCACGGGCCCGCGATGAACCCGCCATCGACCGGGTTGTTGAGGGGATCGAGGATGTTGAGGCCCCAGGGGCGAGGCTGGAAGGCGACCTTGGCGGGAGCCCAGTCGCCCGGGTTCCAGTACCACTCGAGGAAGTTCTGGGAGAAGTGCCAGATGTTGCCCAGCTCGTAGAGGAACTTGAACATCCAGAACGGTCGGCGGAGCTCGTCCCATCCGAAGGCCGGCGGCGGGACCTCCTGGGCGAGATGCCAGGTGAGGTTGAGCGTGTTGGCGCGATCGAGCATGCGGAAGTCATCGCTCTCGCCCCAGACGATCTGCTGGCGGCCCGCGCGCACGATGAGCGGAATGCCCCGGAACCGGATGTCGGTGTAGGCCTCGCGGAGCTCGTTCTCGAACTTGAGGGCGTCGCGAGTGCTCTGGGGCAGCCCGGCCAGCGAGAGGTCTTTCCGCGTGAACCCCCGCAGCTTGGCGTACTCGAACAGCGTGTGACCCGCGTAGGCCTTCCCGTGCACGTCCTCCTTCTCGAGCGTGTCCGGCGTCGTGTCGTAGATGCTGTCGTAGACACCGCGGTACTTGATGAACAGGAGGGAGCGTTCGATGAACGGGATGGTGTACTTGTCGTAGAACTTCCCCGCCTGCACCCAGTCGTACTCGAGCTGGAGATGGGCCGTGTTCCGGTTCTGGATGAACTGGAAGTGCGCGTCGTCGGGATGGCGAACCAGGTTCTGGCTCTGTAGGTTGCCCGACATCTCGACCGGGCCGTACCGCTGGGTGGCGGTGCCGGGTAGGGGTACGAAGAGGACGAGCGCCGTGGCCAGGACCAAGGCGCGGGAGGTCTTCGCCATTCGGGGATCCTCCGGGTCCGGGGAGGGCCCTGGCTACTACGCTGGCGCGGCAGCCAGCAAGACCCGGCGCCGGTCGGGCGCGATCCGCTCAGCCGAGGTCGATCACCCGGCCGGAAGGCGGCTCAAGAGGTACACGCGACGCGCTCCCGAGAGCGCGACGGCCCTAGCACGTCTTGGGAGGTACGACGATCCGGACGACCGCGAAGAAATGTGAGACGTAGTCGAGGCTAGCATGCGGCAGCTGGCGATCCTCGGCGAGCGCCCAGAAGGTGGCGCCCGGGTGCAAGGCGAGGGCCCGGTCGACCCGTCCCTCGCCGGCGTTGTACGCCGCCAACGCGAGCGGCCAGTCGCCGTAGCGGGCATGTAGCAGGCGGAGGTAACGCGCGGCGGCGCGCGTCGCGAGCTCGGGGTCCAGCCGGTCGTCGCGGTGTGCGTTCACCACCAGGCCGAACCGCCGCGCGGTTCCCGCGCGCAGCTGCCAGAGTCCGCGGCAACCGAGCGTGCCGCGCGCCCCGGGTCGGAAGCCACTCTCCACGACGGGCAGAAGAGCGAGCGTCGGCGGGAGTCCGGCGTCCTCCATGATCTCGCGAACACGTTCGAGATACGGTGCACCGCGAGCGACGCTGTCGGTGACCGACACCTGGAACCGTTGCTCGAATCGTAGTCGACGCTCCCACGCATCGATTTCGGGACGATTGAGGCAGGCGAGACCGCGGTCGCTCTTCGCACGAGCGGCGTCCCTCGCAGCCTGGGCGCCTGGCGGTGCGGCCGCCGGTCCCGGGACGGCGGAAGACCGCATGGACGAGCAGCCGGAT
>VBLA01000270.1 GCA_005879245.1 Deltaproteobacteria bacterium | reverse complement strand
GCGATCCACCTCCGGCGCGGGTCGGATGGACGTGATTCGCTGATGATCGAGGGACGGCCGGCGCGGCTCACGACGTCCGAGATGCTCGGCGGCTTCGGCGGCATGGGAAAGCCGATCGAGGCGCTGGCCACCGCCTGCCTCTCCGGCCGCTACGCGGAGAACGCGCCGGTCCCGGCGACCGAGGCGGCCGCACGTCTCGCGCTGCTCGTCGGCGACGGCATCGCGCGCGCGCTCCTCTACCCGAGCCTCGGCCTCCAGTGGGAGGCGGAGGTCACCGACCCACGCTACGCGCTCGCCCACTGCCGGGCCTACAACCGCTGGATCGAGGACTTCACGGCGGGGAGCGGGGGACGGCTCGTGCCGATCGCGCATCTCTCCCTCGGGGATCCCGTGGCGGCGGCCGACGAGCTCCGACGCGCCGTCAGGGCGGGCGCGCGGGGCGCCTTCCTCCTGCCCTTCACGCTGAGCGGTATTCCGCACGGCCATCCCACGCACGACCCGCTCTTCGCCGCGGCGGAGGAGCTCGACGTGCCGATCGCCATCCACACCGGGATCGACCCGACCGCCCGGAGCCTGCATCACCGCTTCGACGGGCTCTCGTGGCCGGAGGGTGTGATCGACGGCATCTGGTACCTCGGGATGATGTTCCCGCAGGCCGTCCAGCAAGCCTTCACGACGTTCTTCCTCTACGCGACCTTCGACCGTTTTCCCCGCCTGAAGGTCGTCGTCCTCGAGTCCGGCGCGAGCTGGCTCGGTTTCTGGCTCGACCGCATGGACGCGCTCTACAAGGGCTCGCTCCGCGTGACGCTCACGCTCCGGGACCTGCCCAGCACCTACGTGCGTCGCCAGTGCTGGATCTCGGCCGACCCCGACGAGCGGGGCCTCCCGGCGGTCATCGACTACGTCGGCGCCGATCGCTTCCTCTGGGCGACGGACTACCCCCACAGCGACCACGACGCGAGCTACATGCAGGAGCTGCGGGAGCTGGCGGGGCGACTCCCCCCGGCGGCGCGCCGGGGATTGCTGGGGGAGAACGTCGCGCGGCTGTACGGCCTCGAGTAGGGAGCGCTCCTACGCCGGCCGGCGTCCCGGCCCGAGGATCCACTCGCCGCTCCCGGGATCGCGATACCAGCCCGCCGCCGCGTGCGTCCCGCCGTCGACGTGCAGCGTGACGCCGGTCACGTAGCCGGCCAGGTCCGAGGCGAGGAACACGGCCGCACCTGCGATGTCCTCCGGTACGGCCGCCCGCCCGAGCGGGACGATCCACTCAAACCGGGCCCGCTCCGCTTCTCCCACCAGGGACGCGAGGCCCTCGGTCAGGCAGATGTCCGGGGCGATGGCGTTCACGCGGATGCGGTGCGGCCCGAGCTCGAGGGCCATGCTCTGCGTGAAGTTGATGATGCCGGCCTTGCAGGCGGCGTAGGCGGCGTAGAGCGGCGCGGCGCGCACTCCCTCGATCGACACGATGTTCACGATGCTGCCGCCCCGCCCGCGCGCGATCATGCCGGGGGCGACCGCTCGCGTACCATGGAGGACGGTCTTCAGGTTGGTCCGCACGATGGCGTCCCAGCCCTTCTCCGCTACGTCGAGGAACGGCGCGCGGAACGTGCCGCCCACGTTGTTGACGAGGATGTCGATCGCCCCGAAGCGCTCGACGGTCGCGGCCACGGCGCGGGCGAGGGCCTCGCCGTCCCGGACGTCGGTCACGAGCGCCAGCGCTTGGCCGCCCGCGGCCTCGATCTCTGCCGCCGTGGCCCGTGCCCGCGTCTCGTCGATCTCGAGGGCGGCCACCCGTGCCCCGAACGACGCGAAGGCGAGCGCGATGCCCTTGCCGATGCCCGCTCCCGCCCCGGTGACGAGCGCCGTGCGGTCGGTGAGGAACGCCCGCCGGGTGTCCACGGCTACTTGGGCGTGTAGCGCACGAGCACGCGGTCGCCCGTCTTGAAGCCCTCCCGGAAGCTGTCCGCGAAGCGCGTCCAGCCCTCGGGGTATTTCTTGGCGTAGGCTTCCAGCAGGCGCTGCTCGATCGCGGCATCGTGCACGAGCTCACCCGTGGCATCGAATGCCGGACCGTCGGGCTTACCCACCGCGATGTGCGCGCGGCGGCGTCCCGCCTTGATGCGCCGTACCCGCCACGAGGTGGGACGCGTGCCCACGTAGACGGCCGTGCCGTCGTAGAAGAACCAGATCTCCGCCGGCTTCCCGAGCTGGTGCGACTTCCGTTCGCTCTGGATGTAGACGTACGTGCTGTCGCGGAGGGCGTGCTCGATCTCGGAAGGCAGCGCCGCGGCGACGGCGCTCGTGAGCGCGAGGGTGGCCGCCCAGACCGCGAGACGACGAGGCACGCGTCCCCTTACTGCCGCCCGGCGGGGCGATCAAGCCACGGGGAGCCCGCCCGTCGGGCGGGCTCCCCGTGGCGCTCGCTCACGGGATGAACTGGGACTGTCCCGGCAGGGCAACGGCGCCCGGGCTGGGGAGATCCCCGGCCGCATCCACGGTCGCATTGAACGCCGGCGGAATGCAGAAGACGCTCACCAGGGTGGTGTCGTGCATCGCGCCATCGCTGAGGCACGCGCCGCCCGGCGATCCGGTCTCGCTGACGGTGCGCGCCGGACCCTGAGCGAAGGCGCCGCTCGTCCGCTGCCTGCACTTCGTGAAGGGAGCCGTCGTGCACTGGCTGTCTGCCGTGCACGCTTTGGCCGGAGGTCCCTGGAAGGACGGGCTGAACTGCTGCCCGCAGAACCCGCAGAAGACGAATGGTTGAGCGGGCAGGTCGGTCGAGGTCTTCGACTGGCTTCCCGTCGACAGCGCGAACGGGATGGGCAGCGTCCCGATGAAGGCATTCGCCGCCGGCGGGCAGTCGTGGCTCGTCGGCGAAGTCGCACTCGGCGTTCCGACTGCCGTGCAGGGCTGCCCGGCGTTCGGGCCGGCGGTGCACGTGCTGGGCGTTCCCGTACACCGCGGGCACGGGACCACGCCGTCGGTCGGACCGGTCAGGTAGATGTCCGAGCCGAGGGGAATGTTCAGCAGGACGACGCTGCCGTCGTTGCAGTTGCCGTTCCCCGAAGCGCTCGTCGTCACGCGGTTGACGACGCACGTGCTGGTGGCGGGGCTGTTCGGATTCGGGATCGGCAGCGGTGGTCCGAAGAGGCATCCGAGCTTGCCGGGATACTCCGGATTCGTGATCCCCGCCGCGGTGCAGTTGCGGTTGCTGCCGGTATCCGTGTCGGTCGTGGCGCTGAACGTGATCGCGCCGGTGCCGGCGTCGCAGCTCGCCAGGGTCGTGAAGGACGTTGCCCCGTCAGGGATGACCGAGGGTGGAACGCCGACGCCGGCGCCGCCGAAGTAGAGGCCGCCGCAGACCAGCGAAAGGAGATTGGCACCCGTGTCGTCCACGACGGTGCCGCAGTTCGAGCCCGACGGCGGCAGGCCGGTCGTGAAGGCGAGGCGTCCGGTGCCCGTGCAGCAGCTGCAGCCGGCGATCGTGCTGGTCGTCGTGGTGCCCGCGATGGTGGTGGTCGTGGTCTCTGCCGGGATGGTCGTGGACGTGGTGCCCGCGATGGTGGTGGTCGTGGTCTCCCCCACGATG
>VBLA01000269.1 GCA_005879245.1 Deltaproteobacteria bacterium | reverse complement strand
GTCGATCGTCGCCGCCGGCAGGGACGGTGGCGTGACGAACGGTGGACTGTTGAAGTCGAAGAACTCGAGCATGGGGTCGGCAGCCGCGTTGCGGTTGGTCAGCGACGGCATGCCGAACCGGTACTCGATGAACCGCAGGATCGACGTGTGGTCGTGCACCACGTGCGATACGAAGTGCGACTTCGCGTAGGGCGATACCACCACCGCGGGCACGCGCACGCCGTACTGGTCAAAGGCGCCGGGGGTATCCCCCCCCCCCAGCATGGGGGGGATATTATCCGGGATGGGCGCCGCGGGCGGCACGACGTGGTCGTAGAAGCCGCCGTGCTCGTCGTAGGTGAGGAACAGCGCCGTCGATGACCATGCCGTGCTGGCTATGAGCCCATTGATGATGGTCCGGGAGCGTGCCCGCCGTCAGGTCCGCATAGTATTGCGCGGTCGTAAACACATGCGTCGCGGATCGGTCGCTCACGTACTTGAAGAAGAGGGTGCCGTACGCAGCTTGGGCGGCGTATATCCGCCACGTGACCGAGAACTGGTCGAGCAGATTGAAGATCGATGCGCTTGTCAATCCGAACGAGTCGTTGCGGATGTGACCAAACGATGTCCCCGCGAGCAGATACAGTCGGTTGGGGAACGTCTGGGTGAGTGCGGAGGAGAAGTAGCGGTCACCCGTCGCGAATGTGTTGTACAGGCCATAGTAAAAGGGGAGGTCGGTCTGGTCGTAGTAGCCCATCGCCCGGCTGCCGGTCGGGTCGGCCCCGTTGGCGTTCGCCGCGGTGAAGCCGTCCATCGCACCCCCGTCGACCTCGGCGTGCGTCCCGTTCCAGCTGTGGTTGAGGTCGGCAACTTCGCAGTACGTCGTCTTGTGGAACGGCGTGATCGGCGGATTCATGGGATTCGTGGGGTCCGGGTTCCCGGTCAGCGGCTCGGCCTCGTAGGCGGGTTGGCCCTGCGAGCTGAGCTGCGCGAGGTAGGTGTCGGCCGAGCGGTTCTCCTGCATCACGACGACGATGTGATTGAGCGGCAGGTTGTTTGGATTCGGCGCGATACACGTGCCCTCTTGCGTCGGCCGCGACACCTTGAAGAGCGTCGCCGCTTTGTTGGTCACGGTGCCACTGGCGAAATTGATGCTGTACGAATCCCCCCCGGTGAGCGCCAGCAGCACGCAGCTGTCGAAGCCGGGGTTCGGCGGTACGACCGAGACGGTGCCGAGCTTGCCTTTAACTACCACCTTGATCTGAAACACGCCGCTCTGCTTTTTCATCTCGGCAACGCCGACGGGACCGTTCGCCCCTGTTGGATCCTTGTACATGAAGCCGGTCGTCGCATCGCCGGTCCAGGACCCGGCAGGAAGGTTGTACGTCTGCGTGTCGGACGTGCCGTTGTTGATCTGGATGGTGAGCGTCGCGCCGTTGGCGACGGGGTCGCCCACGATCGCGTCGTCGCTGCCGGCCTCCTTCGCCTTGACGCTGATTTTTCGCTGCTCGGGCGCGCCCGGGTTCTTCACGACCAATTTGCTACCGAGCACGGTGTGATCGGCGGCGCGAGTGGTCACTGGGAGCAGCAGGAATACGGTGAGTAATAGACGAGACATGCGGGACTCCTTCTTCGAGTGAGCAGCGTCCCGGCGCGGACGCTACCGCGGAATGCCGTCCGGGTGTCGAGGGACGACCCGGGTTCGGTCACGACTTCTTCAGACCTTCTCCTCCAACCAGGAACCGCATCGGTATAGGCCGTGGACAAAGAACCTGTCAAGAACGAATCGACAGAAGGAATCGCCCTCCGACCTCGAAGCGCGCCGGCCCCCTTCGTGACGGCTTCGAGTTGGAACGCTGGCCCATCATTGCATCGACGCGGACATGAGCATCCTGGCATTCGTCGTCGCGGTGATCCGCGAGAAGCTCGCGCCGGAGGCTAAAGGCGCTGGGACCCCCCCTGCGTCGGTGACGTCAGCGGGGTCAAACGGGCATGAACGCTGACCACCCGATCCTGGCGCGTGTGGTGCGTCTTCGCGAGTCGCAAAACTGGACCGTCATTGCACGCTGCCTACCGCGCGTCGCTGTCGTGTCGCGACGAGCGTGCGCAGCGCCTCAGGCGCCTCGTCACGCCGGCACGGGCGCCCCGCGGTGGCGCGCCTCGTAGCGCAACCGATACCACTCGAACAGCCCATTGCCCTGGAGGGTGAGAGCCGCCACCGCGCCAGCGACGGCGTTCGCCGCATCGTCGTGCCCACCGGGGGCGTGGTCGATTGAACCGGCCAGCCCATGCGGTCCGTCGCTCCAAGGCGCAGAGCTGACCGATGACGCGGGCGTCGTCGAGCAGGGCCACCTTGCGGCTGTTCAGGACAGGGAGCAACAGCGCGTACAGTTCGCTCTTCGGCTTCTCGCACGGCTGGTAGGTAGTGCCGTGGGCCGCGAAGCGCTCCCGTGGCCACTCCCCTGCGTAGCGGTCGCCCATGACCTGGCGGATGCCGTACTCCCGCAGGAGCGCGGAGAAGTTTTGGACGACACTGTCCGGCGAGAACGGCGGCCTCACCTCGCGAACCGCATCGATCACTGCGGTCCCGTCCGCTTCACGGTGGGCGATGGCCAGGGTCATCGAGTCGCCACTCCCCCCAGACGGGTCAACGAAGCCCACGTAGTAGGCGTCCCAGCGGCGCGGCAGCTCGTGCCGGCCGGGCACCACGCGCGCTTCGACGGCTTCGCGCGGGATGAAGCTCTCGATGTCGCGCCGGAACTCGGCGCCGTACTCCGCAGCAGCGCTGGCCTCATCCGCCTCGTACGCTTCGGCGATGATCCGCTCGTCGACCGTCGGGTTCATTGCCCGCGTCGGCGCCTGCCACACGAGCACGTCGCCCTCGCGGCCGAAGTAGCGCCGATGCATGTCCCACAGGACGCCCAGCCGTGCGTAGGGCGAGGAGATGCCCAGGAGGAGCGCCCCCGGCACCGTCGCCATCGCGGGCCGCAGCGCCGCGACGATCTCCTTGTCGGGGTTCGCGCTGTCGTCGGTCCGCCAGTACGCGACCTCATCGAGCACCCCGCCGACCACCGTGTAGCCGCGGATGGACCGAAACGAGGCGGTGTGCACCTCGATGGTCACCCCGTTCGTCAACTGGACGCTCTCGGCGGTGCGGTGGCTGACCATCTTCGCGAGCATCGGGCTCGCGTCGAGGAGGCCGGTCACGTACCGGATGAGCGTCCGCGCCTGCCGACGGTCGCACGCGATGAGCGGGAGCGTGCCACGCTCGCCCAGAGCGAGGATGTGCCGGTAGTCGCGGAAGGCCGCGAGGTACACGGCAGTGGTGGCAGCGGCACGGGACTTCCCGCCCCGCCGACCAACCACCAGCCAGCCTTCGCGACAGGGCCTCGTCGGCGGAGCCGTGCGGCCGGTGTGCCGCTGGTAGGGCTGTAGTCACGATAACCGGGGGAAGGTTGTCATAACCTGCGAAGTCCGACTCTCGCCCCAGCCCCCCGGCTCGCGCGGTCGGCCGGCACGCGCGCCGGGCGACACCGTTTCCCCGAGTCTGGCGTCGCCCCTTCTTCGCGTGTAACGTCCAGCCTCGGTCGGACAACTGACACGTATGGTGCCCCCAACCCCCTCGACCAAGGAGGAGCCAACGATGAAGCGCACCTGCTCCGCAGCCGGGTGCCTCGTGTTCCTGGGCATGCTGCTGTCCGTCGGCGGCCTCATCGCGGTGCCGGCACGCGCCAAATGCCGCAAGGACTGCAAGCACTCGCTGACCTCCGTCTTCAAGGCGTGCAAGGCGGCGTGCGAGAAGGGGAAGGCGGGCAAGTCGTGCCGGATGGCATGCTCCACGGAGCACAGGGCCGCCAAGGCCGCATGCAAGGCGGCCTCGAACCCGACGCCGCCCGACTGTGGGGCAGCGACGAGCAGCACCAGCACCACGATCCCCGGGAGCTGCTCTCCCACCGGCATGGTCGTGAAGGGCTCGCTCACGTCCACCCCCGGGCGCTTCAACTACAACGCGGCGCTCGGGCTCCCGGGCGCGAACGCTGCCTGCAACACGCACTTCGCGGGCTCGCACGCCTGCACGCTGGCGGAGCTGCAGGGCGCGCCGGCGAGCGACCTCGCCTGCCTGAAGGACACGGCCGCCATGACCATCACGTCGTTCTGGGCGATCGATCCGAACGCGGCCGGGCTCTCCCAGTGCATCGATGACGTCGTCACCAATCAGAACTGGGAATACGGCACCGCCCACACGGCCTCCCGCGGTCAGAGGGTGACGTTGAA
>VBLA01000256.1 GCA_005879245.1 Deltaproteobacteria bacterium | reverse complement strand
CCCGCGACCAGGCTGAGCGTGTTCAGCTGGATGGTCGCGACGCCGAGGTAGCCCACGAGGACTCCAGCGGCCGCGACGAAGGCGCAGACGGGGACGAGGCGGGCCACCGGCACGCGCTCCGATCGTCCGAGGAGCATGACGAGCACGCCCGCCGCGCCGAGCCCGAGGAGTGCGATGCCGATGATGAGGTAGGTGAAGTAGTAGACGAGCTTGAAGGAGAAGACGCGCGTGTAGCTCACCTCGAGGAGAATGACCGCGAGGGAGAGGAGGAAGAGCTCGGCGGAGAGCGCGGCGCGGCGCATGGCCGGTGGGGGGGACGGCCGCGCGTCAGCCTACCGGCACGGGTCGTAGGGGGCGTCGAAAAGGGAGAAGTTCCGGGCCTTCTTGGCACACCGCCAGGAGGGCGGACTGCTCCAGCATGGACGCCACACTAGGCGTCCCGCCTCGCCCCGAGCAAGTGGCGAGCGCCAAGGGCTCGTCCTAGTAGCGCGGTGGTACCGCGGTGAGGCCGGTCGTGTCGGGAAAGACGTCCACCCAGATGCGGCGTCGGCGTCCGCGGAGGAGACCGCGCGTCTGCGTGCCCGGCCCGTCCTGCGGTCGACCGCGGACGTCCATCCAGTGGAGACCGTGCTGCGCCCGGCCGACCGTCGACGTACGGAGCCGGTAGATTCGTCCCACGCCCCGCCGGAACTCCGTGACGCCGGGCGGCAGCACCCACAGCCCGATGGCGCCGCCGTCGGGGGCGGGGGTGAAGCCGTTGGAGGCCGTGTCGCACCCGAGGCGTCCGTCGCCGACGGGACTTCGGTGCAGCGTGCCGTCGGACCAGACGTAGCGGCCGAGCTGTACCTGCTGCAGGCGTGACGGCGTGACCGGCGGCAGGAGGGCGAGGAGCGCGTCGTTCAAGATGTCGCCCGCGGCCTGGTTCGCGGCCTCGCCGTCGTCGGAGTGACCACAGCCGAAGCGGTCGGTGTCGTCCGGGCTCGGGTTGTCTTGAGTTGGCACGCCGACGGCGTTCGAGCGGGGGAAGATGTAGCCGAGCATGTCCTCGCCGAGGCCCTCGATGAACCGCCACCGACCGTTCATGGACGCCAGGATCCAGCCGTGCCCGGGGCCGAACTCCGGCACGGCGAGGTCGTCGGGGCCCTGGAAGCTGTGCTCGTAGGTGAACGGGAACAGCTCGCCCGGGGTGGTCACGAACTGCCCGTCGCCGATCGTGAACCAGCCGAGGTCGGTCTCGACCTGGTTGCCGCTCTCGCTGCCGTTCGGCGCCTGCGGCTGCTCGACGCCGCCCACGTAGACCTTCTTGTAGGTGAACACACCGGCCGCGCCGGCTGCCTGGAAGAGCACGTTCTCGAGATCGAGGAGGAGCGTCGTGCGCACGAAGTCGATCGTGTTCAGTCGCGAGTCGGCGCCCGCCTCGAGCGCGTGCCCGGCCCAGACGGCGATCCGCTCACCGCGCGCCTGGTTGGAGAGCAGATAGCCGTACGGGGCGTAGGTACCGGAGGTGTCGTAGATCGTCCGGCAGCCCCCGTTGCCCGGTTCGCTGTGGGTGCCGACGGGGACGAACGAGCGAGTCGCGTCGAAGACCTTCGGCATCTCGACGGAGCCGACCGGGCCGGCCATCGTGAGGGCGACGCCCCCGTAGGTCGCCTCGAGCGCCGTGCGCGCGAAGTGGGGCCAGTCGGAGGAGAGGTGGAGGCGGTCCTGGTCGTCGTCCGAGAAGCCGAGCTCCTCGGCGTGGATGCCGTAGTTGACGAGCGTGGCGATGACGGCGCCGGACGCATCCCGTGCCTGCATGGCGCCGACGCTCTCGTCGGCGACGAAGGGATAGGACGACCAGCACGGGATCAAGTCGTCCGGGTGAATCTGCCCGAAGCGGATGAACGCAGGCCGGGCACTCTGGGCGGCGTCCTCGATGCTCTTCGCCACCTGCGCGATCATGAACTCCACATAGAAGGGGTCGACCCCGGACACCGTGGCGCTCGGCCCGCCGATGCCGATCGTGTCGGGGGCCGACTCGTCGTGGGTCGAGCTCATGAACATCTCGTCGAGCCCGAAGCCGCCGTCGGCACGCACCTTCTGGCGGACCAAATCCCAGATTTCCTTGAAGACCCCCTCCTGGTCGACAACCGTGATCGAGATCGTGCGGACCCCGTTGCCGACCATGATGGTGCGCGCCCAGATCGGATCGAGCACGGCGGTCGGGATCCGATTGGTGCCGCTGCCGCCATCGAGATAGATGCCGTCCCAGCGTCCGTCAGGCGGGCGCAAGCCGCCGTCCGCCGTCGGTGTCGGGCAGTCGAGGAACGGTTCGGGACCGAAGACCGACGGGTCGGTCGGGTCGCCCGCATCGTACTTCCCGTTCCCGTTCACGTCCTGGTAGGGCTCCTCGAGGGAGAACAGGTGGGGCCCCGCGTAGGTCCCCGTCGTGTCGCAGTTCGCGGGATTGGTCGGGGCGTCGGCCGCGAGCGGCGGCGTGACGTCCACGGCCGCCGCGCCGACCACGAAGGGCGCGGCCGCCTGGCTCCGCGGGGCGAGCCAGAGGATGCCGAGGAGGACGAGGGCCAGCAAGCGCGGCGGCGTTCTCATGGTGGCGCCGTCGCTACCACCGGCCACGGCCGCGCCGCATCCCGTGTTCCGTGGGCCCGGGGCGCCGGACTTCGGTTAGAGAGCGCCTGGCGAGGCGTGAGACGGGTTGTAGGCTGTCTAGAACCGTTGTGTGTAACTTCGTTTGACGGGTGTTCCGGGTGCGCGATACGCTCCCGCGCACGTGACGAACAACACGCTCGACGTGAACGTGCGGCTCGGCTGTGGGACGCTCCCAGGCAGCTGCTTCGCGATCGATCCCTTCCTCTGCTACGCGACCCGGACGACGGTCGGGACGGCGGCCTTCGTACCGGTGAACGGGGTCGGTCTCGTCACCGCCACGGAGTCGCGGCAGTTCGATGCGATCCGCCGGGGCCGCGCTCTGCACGCCCGCCAGATCGCGCCCACGACCTCGAACGAGGTCGTGCCACACGACGCGACCGAACCGAAGGTGACCGGGGGTGCCCCGCGCCCCGCTCCCCGCGCACGAACGCCAGGCATTCCGTTCGGGGCACCCTGCGAGTCGTGCGTTGCCCGCAGGCCGGGGAGCTGATACCCACCGCGTCGCGCCCACGCTCGATCTCATCGTCCAGCCGCGCGTCGCTGCCACGGCGAGCCTTGCGGCTGACCGCCTTCTTCTCGCCGAGGCGGCGAGGACGCAGCAGGGCGTGCTCCGCGTGTTCGAGCTCGAGGGGGAAGTGCTCTCGCTCGGGCGCTACCACCTTGCACCGCCGCCCGTTCCCGGCGGCGCCGTGCAGCGCTGGCGGCGTCATTCGGGTGGCCGGGCCTTCCCTGCGGGCGAGGGATTCCTGGGTCTCTCGCTCGTCCTCTCCCATCGCTCGGCGATCGTCGGCGATGATCCGTTCGCCCTTGCGCCGGAGCAGGTGATGAACCGCTACGTCCGCGGCATCCTCGAGGGGCTTCGCCTGGTCGGGGTGGCGGCCTTCTATCCCGGGCGCGTCCTCCCGGGTCTGCTCGACCGGGCGGATCCGGGCGGGCTGGTCACCGCCGCGATGCTCACACCGGACGCCGTGACCTCCATCCATCGCGTGCGGGGCGGAGCGCTCGGCGTGGACGAGCTGGCCGAATCCCTGCGGCGTGGCTATGAGGAACGCCTCGCCGTGACCTTCCAACGTCGTGATTTCAGCGCGGAGGAGACACGCGGACTCGAGGCAGCCGCGATCGAGGAGAACTCGGGCGCGTCCTGGCTCGGGCAGCGCGTGCCGCGGGCGGAGCTCGATCGACACGGCTCGATCACCACGCAGCTCGGCGTGCTGGAGGCGCACTTTGCTCTCGATGGTGACCGCATCCGCGAGATCGTCTTCGCCGGCGACTTCATCGCCAACTCCCCCGCGATCGAGCGGCTCGAGCGTGAGCTACGCGGTGCGCCGGCCGAAGCCGGCGCGGTCGAGGCGGTGACGCGCGCGGTCTTCGGCCGACCGGACAACTTCCTCCTCGGCGCCGGCCCGCTCCGCACCGTCGCCGACGCGGTGGCACGGGGGTTGCCGCCGTGACGCTGGTCGAGCGGCTGCGGTCGCCGGTGGCGGAGGAGTGCGTGGCGGCGATCGCCGAGCTGCGTGAGCAGAAGCGGGTAGGGACCGAGGAGCTCGCGGCGCTCGCCGACTGCCTGGGTCATGCCCGGAAGGCGGTGCAACGGCCGGCCGCGGAAGCGTTTGCGGTGCTGGGCGAGCGCGGTGTGGCCGTGCGGGACGTTCTCGTGGCGGCCCTCGCCTCGCCCACCCCCGGCCGTCGCTGGAGTGCCGCCTTCGCTCTCGCTCGGCTGCACGAGCCCCCCCAGGCGTTGCTGCCCGTGCTGGTCGAGACCCTCGGCGTC
>VBLA01000255.1:14417-15810 GCA_005879245.1 Deltaproteobacteria bacterium | reverse complement strand
CGGAAGCCCGATCCCGCCGGGGTCGAGTACCTCCGGGCGCGGACCGGGACGGCGCTCGCGCACATGCTGCTCGTGGGCGACTCGGGGGTCGACGTCCGCACCGCCCGGGCAGCGGGGATCGCGTTCTGTGGAGTGCGCTGGGGCCTCGCACCCGACTCGCTGCGCGCGGCAGGCGCCGAGCAGATGGTCGACTGCCCGGCCGAGCTCGTGACCCTGGTGGAGGGGTAGGCCGGGGCTACTCGGCGAGGCTCGTGTAGAGCCGCGCGTACTCCCGCGCCGCCCGCTGCCACGAGAAGTCCTGGCTCATGCCGTTCGTCACGAGGCGCTGCCAGGCGGCCGCGTCGCGCCGGGTGTCGAGCGCCCGCCGCAGGGCCGCGAGAAACGCTTCCTCGGTGTAGGGGGTGAACTTGAAGCCCGTCCCGAGGCCCTCACGGGCGTCGAACTCGACCACCGTGTCGTCGAGGCCGCCGGTCGCGTGGACGACGGGCACGGTCCCGTAGCGCAGGCTGTAGAGCTGGTTCAAGCCGCACGGCTCGAAGCGCGAGGGCATGAGAAAGACGTCGGCGCCCGCTTCGATGCGGTGCGCGAGCGGCTCGTCGAACCCGATGCGAACCTCGACCTGGCCGGGAAACTGCCCGGCCAGGTCGATAAGGAGCTCCTCGTAGCGCGCGTCGCCACTTCCGAGCGCCACGAACTGTACCGCCCGCGTCTTCAGCAGCCCCGGCAGCACCGCGCCCAGGAGCTCGAGACCCTTCTGCTCGGCGAGGCGGGAGACGACGGCAAGGAGCGCGGGCTCCGGACTCACGGCGAGGCCCAGGTCGGCCTGCAGCGCCGCCTTGCAGCGCGCCTTGCCGCGGAGATCTCCCTGGTCGTAGTGAGCGGGCACGAACGGGTCGCTCGCCGGGTTCCAGACCGCATCGTCGACCCCGTTCAGGATGCCTCGCAGCCGGTCCGCGCGCATCCGGAGCACGCCGTCGAGTCCGCTACCGAAGGACGGCGTCTGGATCTCCTCTGCATAGCGGGGACTCACGGTCGTGATCGCGTCTGCGAAGAGAAGCCCGGCCTTCAGGTAGTTGATGTCCCCGTAGAACTCGAGCCCGTCCGGCACGAAGTGGCGCGGGTCCAGATTCAGGAGGTGCCACTCCTCGCTCGGGAACCGTCCCTGATAGGCGAGGTTGTGGACCGTCTGCACCGTCCGGACGGCCGCGAGCTCGGGGTAGAGGTCCGCCGTGGCGCGCAGGAAGGCGGGAACGAGGGCCGTCTGCCAGTCGTGCATATGGAGGATGTCGGGTGCGGGGGAAGCGTGGCGGAGCCACTCGAGGGCTGCACGGCAGAAGAAGGCGAATCGCTCGGCGTTGTCGTCGTAGTCCCGTCCGCCCACCCCGTAGAGTCC
>VBLA01000255.1:11868-14346 GCA_005879245.1 Deltaproteobacteria bacterium | reverse complement strand
CCGTGCGATAGGCCGGCAGACAGACGCTCACCTCGACTCCGATCCGGGTGAGCGCCGCCGGAAGCGCGGCGAGGACGTCGGCGAGCCCCCCCGTCTTCGCATACGGATGGACCTCGGGGGCAAGCATCACCACCCGCATCAGTCGGGGGTGTCACGCAGGACGCGGGCGGCGTCCTCGGGCGGCATGGGATTGATGTGGAAGCCGCTGCCGAGCTCGAAGCCCGCTAGGTTCGTCAACTTCGGTGTGATCTCGATGTGCCAGTGGTACGACGGGCTCTCGCCCCCACCGAACGGCGCGCTGTGGAGGATCAGGTTGTAAGGAGGATCGTCGAGCGCGCGGGCGAGCTTCCGGAGCACGATGCGGAGAACGGCGGCGACGTCGCAGAGGCGGGCGACGTCCGTCTGCTCGAATGCGGCTGCATGCCGGCGGGGTACGAGCCAGGTCTCGAAGGGAAAGCGAGCCGCAAAGGGCGCGAACGCCACCACCTCCGTGCTCTCGGCGACGAGCCGGTACTGTTCGTCGAGCTCCTGGCGCACCATGTCGCAGAAGAGACAGCGCTCGCGGTAGTCGTAGTAGGCCCGTGCCTGATGCACCTCCTCGGCTACCACGAGGGGGACGACGGGGGTCGCGATCAGCTGGGAGTGCGGATGCTCGAGGCTCGCACCGGCCTCCGCACCGTGATTCTTGAAGACGATCACCGAGCGGAGGCGCTCATCGCGCTTCAAGTCGATGATCCGATCCCGACACGCGCGTACGACGTCCTCGACCGCGCCGGCCGGCAGGGCCGCGAGGTTGCCGTCGTGATCCGGCGACTCGACGAGCAACTCGTGGGCCCCGACGCCGTTCATGAGGTCGTAGAGGCCCTGGCCGCGGCGTTCGAAGTCCCCTTCGATGCGCAACGCCGGGAACTTGTTCGGAACGACGCGTACACGCCAGCCCGCCGAGTCGGCCGGCGCCGCGGGTGAGTCCCGGTAGGCGAGGACCTCCGGCGGGGTCTCACGCTCGTGGCCGGAGCAGAGCGCACACGGCCCCCCTCGGCGTTCCGCGCGTCGGCGCGGGAAGTCGGTCGGCCGCCGCACGCGCTCGGTCGCGATGATCACCCACCGCCCGAGGGTGGGATCCTTACGGAACTCCGGCATGCGCGGCGCCGCGCAACGACGCTACGCGGTCGCGGCGCGCTGCTCGCGGGCAGCGCCTGCACCCGGATCGTGGCGCTGGGCCGTGGCCGGTTCGAGGACCTGCTCGAGCAGCTCGTCCACCGTCTCGACGAAGCCGATCCGCAGCGAGCGCCGCACCTCCTCCGGCACGTCGTCGAGGTCTTTCGCATTCCGCTTCGGCAGCAGTACCGTCTCGATGCCGGCCCGTTTGGCGGCCAGCACCTTCTCTTTGATGCCGCCGACGGGGAGAACGCGGCCGCGGAGGGTGATCTCCCCGGTCATCGCGACACTTGGCCGCACGTGGCGACCCGTCAGCAGCGAGGCGAGCGCCGTCGCGATGGTCACTCCGGCCGACGGTCCGTCCTTGGGGACCGCTCCGGCCGGCACGTGGATGTGGATGTCGCTGGTCTCGTAGAAGTCGGGTGCAATGCCGAGACGCTCGGCGCGCGAGCGAATGTAGCTGAGCGCCGCCTGCGCGGATTCCTTCATGACGTCGCCCAGGTGGCCGGTGAGCGTGAGGCTCTTCTTCCCGGCCATGCGCGTCGCCTCGATGAAGAGGATGTCTCCCCCGTTGGGCGTCCAGGCCAGGCCGACCACCACTCCGGGCTCCTCGGTGCGCTCGGCGATCTCGGAGAAGAAGCGCTCGGGCCCGAGGAACTCGGCCACCTTCGCCCCCGTGCAGACCACCGGGTCCGTCCGCCCCTCGGTGATCGCCCGCGCGACCTTCCGGCAGACACGCCCGATCTCGCGCTCGAGGTTCCGGAGTCCGGCCTCACGGGTGTAGGCCCGGATGATCTGGACGAGCGCCTCGGGCTCGAAGCGGAGCCGCTCCGGCGTCAAGCCGTTCTCGGTGAGCTGCTTCGGGATGAGATGCCGACGGGCGATCTCGAGCTTCTCCTCCTCTGTGTAGCCCGCCAGCTCGATCACCTCCATGCGGTCACGCAGCGGCGGCGGGATCGGGTCGAGGAGGTTGGCGGTCGTGACGAACATCACCCGCGACAGGTCGAAGGGAACGTCGAGGTAGTGATCCTGGAAGGTGTTGTTCTGCTCCGGGTCGAGCACCTCGAGCAGCGCGGAGGCCGGGTCGCCCCGGAAGTCCATGCCGAGCTTGTCGATCTCGTCGAGCATGAAGAGGGGATTGTTCGACCCGGCGTTGCGGATGTTCTGGATGATACGGCCGGGCAGGGCGCCGATGTACGTGCGGCGGTGACCGCGGATCTCGGCCTCGTCGCGGATGCCGCCGAGCGAGAGGCGCACGAACTTCCGTCCCATGGCGCGCGCGATCGACTTCCCGAGCGAGGTCTTCCCGACGCCGGGCGG